>JAHHGO010000034.1 GCA_023252275.1 Alphaproteobacteria bacterium | reverse complement strand
CGAAAGCGAATATTCTGCTTTCCCGCCCCATGTTCTTCATGCGCAATGACCAGGCGCGCATGTGCGAGCATGCCACCGCGAACCTGCAGGTCCCAATCGTCGTAATCACCGCCTCTCGTCACGTTGGCGCGCTGATTTGCCAGCTTTGCCTCCAGCTCATGGAGCCAGTTTTCCGGGGCGCGCCAGGTCTCGCTCCAAATCGTTTTCGTCCGGGGGCAAGGCGTCGACCAGGCGCGGCGGCCGGTGCTGCGCCAGGGCGTAAGCCCATGTTTGAGGCGCCCCCAAAGCCTTTCCGCCCGACAATCAGTTTTTCCCCTGGGTTATGGGCATGCGCAAGGGCATGGAAATGATGCTGACCGGCGACAGCATGACCGGCATCGAGGCCGCCGAATGCGGTTTCGCCAACGCCTCGGTGCCGCTGGCGCAACTGGAGGCCAAGGTGCTGGAAATGGCGGCCCGCGTCGCCAAGGTGCCGCCCGACCTGCAACAGTTCAACAAGCGCAGCGTGCATCGCCAGATGGACATCATGGGCATCCGCGCCGCGCTGCGCGCCACCACCGAAATTCAGGCGCTGGCCAGCTTTACCGCGACCTCGCAGGAATGGATCAAATCCATCGGTGAACAGGGCCTGACTTCCGCGCTAACCAACCGCGACAAGGATTTCGGCGATTATAGGGAGACGGGCAAGAAGGAATGAGGGGGATAGCCAAATAGCGGATGCCTGACGAAAAAAAATCCGACTCCGGACATCTTGGAAGAATTTCGGAGGTGGATCTATGCGCATTTTGGTTTCCTTGGGCTGGCGGCATTGGCTGCAGTCGGGCTTATCTTTTATGTCTGGACCCATTGGGAGGACGTAAAAAAATGGCCCGGTGTTGCCCGGCTTATTGAGCACAGGTGGCGCCTTATGTGGACTTTGCGTTTAGATAGACAGGATACTTGGCCAATTCGTAAAATGGCGCCGCTAACGACCGCTGCCCAACATGCCTATGGACGCATGCACGGGACAGTCATAGCAGAAGCCGCTGAAAGAGAAATTTCAGGTGACCCGGCAAACCCTCCTCACTGGGAGGCGATCCATATGATTACCACCCTTCACCTTGCGTTATATGGACGCAAACCGTATTCACAAAAATCGGAATTGATAGATCAAACGACACTGCGCCAATTTCGCATCTCTGACGACTTGCGGAGGCTGGAAGATCCCCAATGGAATGATGCCGATAGTCGTGTAGTATATGAAGACCTTCAAATGAAATGGTCTGATGTGCGCAGATATGTATTCGAACAGCGCCACAGAAAATGAACATATTAAAGAACCTGCTACGTGTCAGAAGGCTGATCCGTGAACGCAGGAAATAGATTCTTATCCCCGCACCGGGATCGCCAGCAGGGCCTTGCCCAGTTCCGCTTCGGCGATGCGCAATTCATAATCAGTTTGCAGGTCAAGCCAGATTTCCGGCCCGGTGCCAAACCAGCGGCCGAGCCGCAGCGCCGTATCCGCCGTGATGGCGCGCCGTCCCTGCAGAATTTGCGTCACCCGGTTTACCGGCACATCAATGGCGCGGGCCAATTGTGATGCGCTGACGCCGAGTTCGGCCAGTTCATCGGCCAGAACTTCGCCCGGATGAATGGCTGGACCGGCGAGTTTTACAGTAGATGCCACGCTGTCCTCCTAATGATAATCAACTATTTCAACATTGGTTGGGCCTGTGCCGCCGTCCGGCCATTCAAAACAAATTCGCCATTGGCTATTGATGCGGATACTGTACTGACCTTTACGGTCGCCCTTAAGCGCCTCCAGCCGGTTGCTTGGCAAGGCGGACAAAGCCTGCAGATGGCGGGCAAGATGCAACAACCTCAATCGCTTATGCGCCTGCACGGCGAAGCTTTCAAACGCCCTGATGCGAACACCCTGTGCAAAATCGCGAGTTCGCTTATCCCGGAAGCTCTCTATCATAGAAAACGAATAATAGTGATTTTTATGCCTGACGTCAAACGTAAATATTGGGCGTTTCCGTTAAGATTGTGCATTGCGGGGGAACCTGATAGGTTCCGGCCCGCAATCCGGGGCTTGGGGCCCCGATCGTCCCGCATTCCGCCAATCTCCTCTAACCGGCAGTTTCTGTATGAAAATCAACGGCAATGAAATCCGCATCGGCAATGTCATCCAGCATCAGAATGGCCTGTGGGTGGCGGTCAAGACCAGCCATGTAAAACCCGGCAAGGGCGGCGCATTCGCCCAGGTCGAGCTGAAAAATCTGATCGACGGCACCAAGCTGAACGAACGTTTCCGCTCATCGGAAACCGTCGAACGGGTGCGGCTGGACCAGAAGGATTATCAATTTCTGTTTGCCGAAGGCAACACGCTGACCTTCATGGACAAGCAAACTTTTGAGCAGATTGAAATTGAAAAGGATTTTATCGGCGAACGCGCGGCCTTCCTGCAGGACGGCATGGAAGTGATGGTCGAGAGTTTCGAAGACCGCCCCATCGGCGTGAAGCTGCCGCAGCAGGTGACGCTGGAAATCGCCGAAACCGAACCCACGGTGAAGGGGCAGACGGCGTCGTCATCCTATAAGCCGGCCATTCTCAGCAATGGGGTGCGCTGCATGGTGCCGCCCTTTTGCGGCGTGGGCGACCGCATTATCGTCGATACCGAAGAAGTCACCTATCTGCGCCGCGCCGATTAGGCCGGCCGGACAAACTGGATAGCGTATGGTGCATTCGCCAACCCTGAACGTGATGATTGGCGCCGCGCGCAAGGCGGCGCGCGCGCTGGTGCGTGATTTTGGCGAAGTGGAGCAGTTGCAGGTTTCGCAAAAAGGCCCCGCCGATTTTGTCACCAATGCCGATCTGAAAGCCGAAAAAACCCTGGTGCATGAATTGCTGCATGCGCGCCCGGATTACGGCGTGATTGCGGAAGAAAGCGGCGTCAAGCATGGCGTCGATACGCGCCATCACTGGATCATCGATCCGCTCGACGGCACGCTGAACTTCATGCATGGCATTCCGCATTTCGCCATTTCGATCGGGCTGGTCCGGTCGGGCGAAGTGGTTGCCGGGCTGGTGTATAATCCCGTGTCGGATGACATGTATGTGGCGGAAAAGGGCCAGGGCGCCTATCTGAACAGCCGCCGCATCCGCGTTTCGGGCCGGCGCAATATGACCGAGGCCATGCTGGCGACCGGCATTCCCTATCATGCGCGCCCCGGCCATGACCGGTTTCTGCTGGAAATGGCGGCGCTGATGCCGGAAGTGGCGGGCATCCGCCGGCTTGGCTCGGCGGCGCTTGATCTGGCCTTTGTGGCGGCGGGAAAGTTTGACGGCTTCTGGGAAAGCCATCTGAAGCCCTGGGATATAGCGGCGGGAATTTTGCTGGTGCGCGAAGCCGGCGGCTTTGTGACCGAAATCAATGGCGGCGATAAAATGCTTGAAACCGGACATGTGCTGGCGGCCAATGATCATCTGCATGCCGCCATCGCCAAACTTTTGCCATCAAGTTCTGCATGATAGAGTGATGACTGGAACTTAAGCATTTGGGGATTCGCAATGCCGGACACGCGACACGCCAAACTGAAACCGGCCCTCTTATCCGTTTTGCTGCTGATGGCTGCGGGCGCATTTCCAGCCGGAGCCCAGGAAACCGTCTATATTGGCGGGCGGGATCCCGGCCCCGCGGTCGAGGTCGATCTGTCGGCGATAGGTGGAAATCGCGGCGGCATACCCGTCCGGCGCACCCGTCCCGGTCCGCCCGATATTCTGCCGCATGATCCCGCCAACGGCCCAAAGGCCCGCGCCGCCATCAGCGCGGCCCTGACAGCCCCGACGCCCTTAGCCCCGACGTCCAGGACGTCGCCCGTTGCCGCGCTGGTCCCGCCCCCCCAGGCCGCGCCTGCTCTGCCGGCATCCTCCGGGCTTGCCGCGCTGCCACCCGCCCCGGGATTAACGCCCGCTGCGCCGCCGCCTCAGGCCGTTGCGAAAACCGGCCTGTCTGCATCGCCGCCGCCGCAACCCATCACACCGGCGAAACCGGCCGCGCCTGACGCCATTTCACCCGCACCGCCCGCTGTTAAACCGCCGCCTGTTGCCCCTCCAAAAACCGTCGCCGCCCTGCCTGCGGGGCTTACCCCGGCCGCGCCGAAATCATCTGCCCCGGCGGCGGGCGTCAGCGCGGCCATCCTGTTTGCGCCGGGCGCCGTTGAGCTTACTCCCGGCGCCACGGCGCAGCTTGATGCGGTGCTGGCGGGGCTGAGCGGAACCCAGCGTGTGCAGCTAAAGGCCTATGCCGCCGGCGCGCCGGACGATGCCGAGGTGCGGCGCACCTCGCTTAAACGCGCGCTTTCCGTGCGTTCGCATCTGCTGGCGGCTGGTATGGAAAGCACCCGCATCGATGTGCGCGCGCTTGGCCCCGCGGGCGATGGCGGGCCGGATGACCGGCTGGATGTGATTGTGGTGGCGCCATGAGTGACGCCTGGTCCGCAGACGCGGCTTTGGGCGGCGCGGCCATGTCCGGCCAGCGGCGCTATCTGCTGCGCATGGGGGCTTTCCTCGCGGTGGTTAGCGGCATATTGCTGCTGCTGACCGGAACCTTAAGCACCGCATTTCTGGTCAACCCGGCGCTGAACGGCCTGATCATCCTTGTACTGATCATGGGTATTTTCTATAATTTCAGGCAGGTGCTGCGGCTTGGCCCGGAATGCGACTGGATCGAACATGTGCGCCTTACCCATGCGGGCGGCGCGCATCCGGACCAGATCATTCCCGGACAGATTGCGCCGGTGCTGCTGGCGCCGATGGCGGCGATGCTGGGCGCGCGCGCAGGGCGCATGGTTCTGTCCGCCAACGCCACGCGGACCCTGCTCGATTCCATTTTTTCGCGGCTGGACGAGGCGCGCGAAATTTCCCGCTATATGGTGGGGCTGCTGATTTTTCTGGGTCTGCTGGGAACTTTCTGGGGATTGATCAATACGCTCAGCTCGATCGGCGCGACCATTCAGGGCCTTTCGGTTGAAGGCGGCGACATCACCAATGTTTTTGACCAGTTGAAGACCGGCTTGCAGGCCCCGCTCACCGGCATGGGCACGGCGTTCTCGTCCTCGCTGTTCGGGCTGGGCGGATCGCTGATTCTGGGCTTTCTCGATCTGAATTCGGGGCAGGCGCAAAACCAGTTTTATAATGAACTGGAAGAATGGCTGTCCGGCCTGACCCGGCTTTCATCCGGCGGCGCGCTGTCGGAAGGCGATACGGCGATGCCTGTATATGTGACGGCGCTGCTGGAACAGACCGCCGATACGGTTGAACGGCTGCAATCCATTGTGGCGCGCGGCGAGGAAAGCCGCGTCGCCTCCAATCAGGCACTGCTCGGCCTGGCGGGGCAGCTGGCCAGCCTGACCGATCATCTTCAAACCGGTCAGGACGTGTCGCGGCGCATGCTGGATGGTCAGCGCGAAGTACGCAGCCTGCTTGAACAATTGGTGCAGCAGCGCGGCCTGGCGGATGGCGGAATGGATATGGCCAGCCGCCAGCATCTGCGCAATATTGATGTGCATCTGTCGCGCCTGATGCAGGATACGATTGACGGGCGCGAACGCACGGTGAGCGAACTGCGCTCGGACATCAAGCTTTTGACCCGCACCGTGGCCGCGCTGGCGCAGGAACAGCGCAAGGCGGATGATTAATGTCCGCCCGCTCGCTTCGCGCCCGGCGGACCAGTCTGGATATATGGCCGGGCTTTGTCGATGCGCTGGCCAATCTGCTGCTGGTCGTCAGCTTTGTGCTGTCGGTTTTTATTCTGGCGCAATTTTACCTGAGCCAGGCGCTTTCCGGGCGGGATGAAGCGCTGCGCGAACTGAACGCCAGGGCGGCGGAACTGGCCGAACTTCTGGCGATGGAAAAAGCCGCCGGCGAGGAGCTGCGCAACGAAGTGGCGCGCCTGTCCTCGACGCTGCAAAGCGCCACCAAAGAACTGGACGAGAAAAGCCGCGCTACCGCCGATGCGCAACAGACCATCGCGCAATTGCGCGATCTGGTGTTGCAGGGTGAAGGCGCGATTGCCGCCGCCCGGCAGGAACTGGCGGGCGCGCAGGGCAGTCTGGAAGTGGAAAAACAGGTCTCGCTACAGGCGCAGGCCCAGGTCAAACTGCTGAATGAACAGATCGCGGCGCTGCGCGATCAATTGGCGCAGATTGCGGCGGCGCTGGATGCCGCCGAAGCCAAGGACAGGGAAAATCAGGTGGTTATCGCCGATCTGGGCGCGCGGCTCAATCAGGCGCTGGCCGCCAAGGTGGAGGAACTTGCCCGCTACCGCTCGGAATTTTTCGGGCGCTTGCGGGAAGTGCTGGCCAGCACGCCGGGGGTGCAGATCGAAGGCGACCGGTTTATCTTTCAGTCCGAGGTGCTGTTTGCGTCCGGCTCCGCCGATATTGGCGCGGCGGGGCAGGAACAGTTGCGCAAAATCGCATCGGTGCTGAATGAAATTGCGCCCAAAATTCCGGGCGAACTGAAATGGGTGCTGCGCGTGGACGGGCATACCGATACGGTGCCGATCCAGACCGAACGTTTCCGTTCAAACTGGGAGCTGTCCAGCGCGCGCGCTTTGTCGGTGGTGAATTTTCTGACCGCGCAGGGCGTTCCGCCCAGCCATCTGGCGGCGGCGGGCTTTGGCCAGTTTCATCCGATAGATCCCGCCAACAGTGACGCGGCGCGCGGCCGCAACCGCCGCATTGAACTGAAACTGACCGAGCGGTAGACTGTTTTTTTGGATCATGCCTTATCCTGGATATCCATAGCGAAAGGAAGCGGATATGAAACTCTACTACTCTCCTGGCGCCTGTTCTCTGTCGCCCCATATCGTGTTGCGCGAGGCGGGATATAAATTTGATCTGGAGAAAGTCGATCTGAAGACGAAAGTCACGGAATCGGGCAAGGATTTCACCGAAATCAGCGAAAAGGGGGCTGTTCCTCTTCTCCAGCTTGATAATGGCGAAATAATAAGCGAAGGCCCGGCCATTGTTCAGTATCTGGCCGATCTGAAACCAGATGCCGGTCTCGCGCCAAAAAACGGCACGATTGAACGGGTGCGGCTGCAGGAATGGTTGAATTATATCTCAACGGAACTCCACAAGGCGTTTGGCCCCTTATTCGCGCCGGTGAATCATGAAACCACGCTGTTCTTCCGCAAAAAACTGGAAGGGAACTTTGCTTTCCTCGCTGGAAAATTAAAAGACAGAAAATATTTGATGGGCGATCAGTTCACTGTGGCTGACGCCTATCTCTTCACCATTCTGAACTGGACGAATTTTGTCCAGATGGATCTGGCGTCTCTGCCGGTTCTGGCGGCGTATCAAAAGCGCGTGTCGTCCCGCCCAAAAGTTCAGGAAGCTTTGAAGGCTGAAGGCCTGGCATAAAACTACCCCCGCAGTTCCCCGCCCGTGGCTTTTTTCACCCCAGCAATGACCGCCTCGGCGATCGCGTCAATCTCCTTGTCGGTCAGGGTTTTTTCGCGCGGTTGCAGGGTAACGCTGATGGCCAGCGATTTGCGTCCCGCGCCAATGCGTTCGCCTTCATACAGATCAAACAGGCTGACATCGGTGATCAGATCGGGCGCACTGCTTGCCGCCGCGCGCAGCACCTGATCGGCGGTAACCGCGCTGTCGACCAGAAACGCGAAATCCCGCGTCACGGGTTGCAGACCGGAACTGCGCAAGGGTGTGCGGGATGGGCCGCCGCGGGATTTCGGCAGCGGGATCGCATCAAGCACAATTTCAAACGCCATCACGGCGCCGCGAAGATCAAGCGCCTCCAATATGGCTGGGTGCACCTCGCCGAAACAGGCCAGCGCGTTTTTCGGCCCCAGCCGGATGACGCCGGAACGCCCGGGATGATACCAGCCCGGCGCATCCGCCGTGATTTTCAGCCTGTCCACCGGCGCGCCAAGCTGTTCCAGCGCCGCCAGCGCATCGGCCTTGACGTCAAACACATCCACGCCGCGTCCGGCATGGCTCCAGTGGCGCGGCGGATTTTGCGCGCAGCGTATGCCGCTTGCCGCCATGCTCTGGTCCTGCGGCGCATCGCCCGCATATTGCGGGCCCACCTCGAACAGCGCAATTTCGCTCATCCCGCGATCCGCATTGCGTTTTGCCGCAGCCAGCAGATTGGGCAGCAGGCTGGGGCGCATTACCGCAAGCTCGGTTGAAATCGGGTTGGCGAGGGTCAGTTCCTTTGCTCCGCCGCCAAACATTTCAGCCATCCGTGGACTGATGAACGACCAGGTAACCGCCTCCATCATGCCGCGCCCGGCCAGCAGGCGTTTGGCCCAGCGCACCCGGTTCTGCGGCAGACTGACGGCAATGCCGGAAATGGGCGTCACGCGCGGAAGCGGGGTGGCGGGCAGCTTGTCAAAGCCATTGATGCGGGCCACTTCCTCGACCAGATCGCTTTCGCCATGCACATCGGGCCGCCACGAAGGCGCGCGAACGCCCATGGGGCGGGTGTCCGCTTCAACCGCAAAGCCCAGCGCATCCAGAATGCGCACGCATTCCACATCGGAAACTTCCATGCCGGTCAGGGCGCGCACCCGTTCGGGGCGGAATTCAATCGCCTCCGGCGGCGCAGGCGGCGCGCCCGCGATGCGCACATCGCTGGCTGCGCCGCCGCATAATTGCATGATCATGCGGGTTGCCAGTTCCAGCCCCGGCACAACAAATTGCGGATCAACGCCACGTTCAAAGCGGTAGCGCGCATCGCTGCCAATGCCGTGTCTGCGTCCGGTGGCGGCAATGCGCAGCGGATCAAACCAGGCCGATTCAATAAACACATTCACCGTTGCATCAGAGCAGCCGCTGGCCATGCCGCCAATGACGCCGCCAAGGGCCAGCACGCCGTTGTCATCGGCGATGACGCAATCGGCAGAATCAATTTCATATTCATTGCCATCCAGCGCCAGAAGTTTTTCTCCCGTGCGCCCAAGGCGGGCATGAATCTGGCCGCGCAATTTGTCCGCATCATAGACATGCAGCGGCCGTCCGCGATCAAACGAGATATAATTGGTGATGTCGACCAGCGTGGAAATGGAACGCAGGCCAATGGCCTCAAGCCGCTGGCGCAGCCAATCCGGGCTGGGGCCGTTTTTCACGCCGCGCACCAGCCTGCCGGCAAATACCGGGCACGCGGGCGGGGCCGCGCCATCAAAGCGCAGGCCGATATCCACCGTACACGGACCATTGCCGGGCTGGGGGGGCACCGCGCCGGATTTCAGCATACCCATGCCCGCCGCCGCCAGATCGCGCGCAATGCCATGCACGCCAAGGCAGTCGGGCCGGTTGGGGGTAATGGACACATCAATCACCGGATCATCCAGCCCCATGATTTGGGCAACCGGCGCGCCCAGCGGCGCATCACTGGCCAGTTCGATAATGCCGTCATGATCTTCGGAAATGCCCAGCTCGCTGGCCGAACACATCATGCCATTGGAATCAACGCCGCGTATTTTGCTGGCTTTCAGCACCATGCCATTGGCTGGAATGGTGGCGCCCGCAGGCGCAAACACGCCCACCAGCCCGGCGCGCGCATTCGGCGCGCCGCAAACAACCTGCACCTGTTCGCGGCCCGTATCGACCATGCACAGACGCAGCCGGTCGGCATTGGGATGCGTTTCCGCCGAGATAATTTTTGCGGTGATAAAGCTCTTCAGCGCCGCGGCGCGGTCCTGCACACTTTCGACTTCCAGCCCGATGGCGGTCAGTTTTTCCGCAATCTCATCCGCGCCGGCTGATGTATCGAGATGTTCGCGCAGCCAGGAAAGGGTGAATTTCATCGGCTCAATCCCCCCGGCAGACTGGGAATATCCAGCGGGGCAAATCCGTAATGCCGCAGCCAGCGCAGATCGGCCTCGAAGAAATCGCGCAGATCGGGAATGCCATATTTCAGCATGGCCAGCCGGTCGATGCCCATGCCGAAGGCGAAGCCCTGATATTTGTCCGGGTCAATGCCGCCATGGCGCAGAACCTTCGGATGCACCATGCCGCAACCCAGAATTTCCAGCCAGTCCTCGCCCTCGCCAATGCGCAATTCGCCGCCCCGGCGGCGGCATCCAATATCGACCTCCGCGCTGGGTTCGGTGAACGGAAAATGGCTGGGGCGAAACCTCATCCGCACATTGTCCACTTCGAAAAACGCCTTGCAGAATTCGATCAAACAGCCTTTCAGATGTCCCATATGCGCGGTTTCATCAATGACCAGCCCTTCGACCTGATGAAACATCGGCGTATGGGTCATGTCGCTGTCGCAGCGATAGGTGCGTCCGGGCGCGATGATGCGCAGCGGCGGCCCGGATTTCTCCATGCTGCGAATCTGCACCGGCGAAGTATGCGTGCGCAGCAGCAGCCTTTCGCCGCCGGGTTTTTCATTGAAATAAAATGTGTCGTGCATCTGGCGCGCCGGATGTTCTGGTGGAATGTTCAGCGCGGTGAAATTATAAAAATCGCTTTCAATGTCCGGCCCTTCGGCAACCGAAAAACCCATATCGCCGAAAATGGCGATCACTTCATCGATCACCTGACTGACCGGATGAATCGCCCCGCGCATTTCCGGGCGCGCGGGCAGGGTCACATCAATGCGTTCCTGCGCCAGCCGCGCATTCAGGGCGGTGGCGTTCAAAGCCTGCGCGCGCGCGGCGATGGCGGCGGTCAGCTGATCCCGGGCGCCATTCAGAACCGGCCCCTTGATCTTGCGCTCTTCGACGCTCATTGCGCCGAGGCCCTTCATCAGTTCTGTCAGCGTGCCTTTTTTGCCCAGTACGGCTATGCGCACAGCCTCCAGCGCGGCCAGGTCGGCGGCGTCACTCACTGCCTGCAGCATTTCGCGTGTTTGCGCTTCCAGATCGCTCATGAATTGACCTCAAACAAAAAGAAAAGGGAGCCGTTATCCCGGCTCCCTTGCAAATCTATCATAGTAATCGGGAAGCCAGTATGGCCCCGGAAGAATCGGCTGATTTCAGCCCAGCGCTTTGCGCGCCGTGTCCACCAGAGCTTTGAAGGCCTCAGGCTCCCGGATGGCGAGATCGGCAAGCACCTTGCGATCCACCTCAACGCCCGCGAGATTGAGGCCGTTGATAAATCGCCCATAGGTCAGGCCATGTTCGCGCACACCGGCATTGATGCGCTGAATCCACAATGCCCGGAACTGGCGTTTGCGCTGGCGCCGGTCGCGATAGGCGTACAGCATTGAACGTTCGACCGCCTGCACAGCGGCGCGGAACACATTCTTGCGGCGGCCATAATAGCCGGTAGCAGCGTCTGTGATCTTTTTGTGGCGGGCATGTGCAGTAACGCCCCGTTTTACGCGAGCCATGTCAGCACTCCCTAACCGTTAGGCATGAAATATTTTTTGACCCGCTTGGCGTCAGGCTCACTTAACAGGGTCGTTCCGCGCAATTTACGGATCTGGCTGTTCGAGCGCTTGATCATGCCGTGCCGCTTGCCAGCCTGGCCACGCGTGACTTTGCCGCTGGCCGTTAAGTGAAAACGCTTTTTAGCGCCACTTTTGGTCTTCATCTTGGGCATTTTCTTCTCACTTTCCAGCGCCAGCGGCGCTTAACCAATTATCGCAAGGCTGTCACGGCATGCCCACCAGGCCGGACTACCCAAAAGAAGGGGGGTTTTAACTGAGCCGGGGAAAAATTACAAGCGGCCTTGAAGGCCGCAAACCGACCCGTGGCTATTTGATTTTGGTTTCCTTGAATTCCACATGCTTGCGCGCCACCGGGTCATATTTGGTGACTTTCATCTTCTCGGTCATGGTGCGCGAGTTCTTTTTGGTCACATAGAAAAAGCCCGTGCCGGCGGTGCTTTCC
This sequence comes from Alphaproteobacteria bacterium, assembly GCA_023252275.1. GTDB lineage: Bacteria > Pseudomonadota > Alphaproteobacteria > UBA11222 > UBA11222 > UBA11222. Next base: position 8,596 of record JAHHGO010000034.1, on the reverse strand, counting down.
AGCTTGATCTTGATAGTGGCGGTTTTGGCCATGGCGCGGGGCTCCGGCTAACGAGGTTTATGGGTCTGTAAGGAGGCCGCACATTAGCGACCGCGCGGTTTTTGTCAAGTAAAGTTACTTAGAAACCAATCCCCAGCAGGGCTGCAAGCAATGCTTGAACTTCGGTCAGCACCGTTTGCGGCGCTGGTCCGATAATACTTAAATGGCGGGCCGTGCGATCTATGCTTTTTATTTGGTCCGCCAGTATCGCACCACTGACCAGCGCGCCATCCGGCAATATGACCTTAAAAGGATAGGGGCTTATATTCGAAGTAATCGGGCAGACCAAGGTCAGTACTGTTTTTTCATGATAGATGCGTGCCGAAAGAACCAATGCGGGGCGTCTTCCAGCCTGCTCTCGCCCGGCTTGCGGCTCAAAATCAAGCCAGACCAAATCGCCCAGATTGGGCAATGGGTTCAAAGCAATTCCTCGCCCACTGGCGAAAATTCAATAATTTCCGGTTGATTGAAGGGGGTAATACCGGCGACAAGTTCTTCCAGAGTGTAGCGCGGGCGCGCAGGGCGGATGACCAGATCCCCGCCCTCTAACACCAGGTCGACGGACTCACCTTCGCGCACACGCAAACCATCCAGGGCGGCCTTTGGCAGCCGAATGGCCAGACTGTTTCCCCATTTGGATATTCGCGCTTTCATGATCTACAATGTAGATCATTTTTTTGGAAAAGCAAGTCAATGATCATCGCGCAGGCGGGTTTTGCCCTTGAAATAGTAGAACGGGACAGGCAATTCGGCGGCGCGGGCTGTGGGCAGGGTCAGCCGTTTCTGCACCTCGTCCAGCATCAGCAGGGTAATGCCCTGTAATTCCAGCTTTTTTGCCTCGGAAATGGGCAGCCAGTGGATTTCCAGCAATTCACCCGAGGCATTGGACGTATCATGCAGATCACCGTGAATATGTTCGGCCTCGACCATGAAAAAGCGCGCGTCAAAGCGTTTGGGCTGGAACGAGGGGGTTATGGCGCGGCCAATATAATCCATAATATCCAGCGACGGGGCGACCCCGTAACTGCAAAAATCCGACCAGACCTTTTCGCGGCTTTTGATCGGCGGCGCGTCCTTGCGGCCGATCAGCAAGCCGGTCTCCTCGAATGTTTCGCGGATCGCCGCCATGGCCAGCGCGCGGGCCTGATTGGGGGTGCAGCTCAGCGTCAGCCGCGCCTCCACTTCCGGGCGCAGACCCGTATGGGGGCGGGCATGCAGATCGCCTCTGTCCACGCGCCCGCCGGGAAATACGAATTTACCGGGCAGGAATTTGTGCCCGGCGCTGCGCCGCCCCATCAGCACCTGCGGCTGCGATTGATCGCGGCGCACAATGATCAGGGTCGAAGCCTGTTTGGGGCGCACGGCGCGTCCGGCTCTAATGCGTTCTGCGGGCGGGAGATAATCAGGTTGTGCCGGTTCGGTCATGAGTTTCTTTCTGCTGATCTGTTAATGACTGTTACGGCTATTCTATCTGTTGGCGGGACAGATGCGATGAAAAATAATGCATATACCGCCGGCCGATTTGAAAGCGCCGATTGGCATAAATGCCAAGACGGGACTGGACAATCGCCCCCGCCCCCGTTAGGTGATCGCGTGCCCCTATGGATCCCCCTGACAATCGCGGCTGCTTTTTTGCAGAATCTGCGCACCAGCTTGCAGAAACGCCTGACCAGCGAGCTGACCGCGATCGCCGCCACCTATGTGCGGTTTTCCTTCGGTCTGCCGGTGGCGGCGCTATATGTCACGGCACTGACAAGCGTGACGGATGCAACGCTGCCGCAACCGGACGCCCGGTTTTTTCTTTATTGCCTGACCGGCGGCCTGGCGCAGATCATGGGCACGGTGCTGACGGTGATGCTGTTCGCCTATCGCAATTTCGCCATAGGATCTGCCTATGCCAAAACCGAAACCGTACAGACGGCGCTGTTCGGTTTTGTTGTGCTGGGCGATCATCTGCGCATAGGGTCCGTCGCTGCGATTTTAATCAGCCTTGCGGGCGTTCTGCTGATATCGACCACGCGAAGCGCCCTGACGTTGCGGCAGTTTTTTACAGGGCTTCTGGAGCGCCCGGCTCTGATGGGCATCGGGGCGGGCGCCTGTTTTGGCGTTTCCGCCGTGTCGTACCGGGCCGCGTCGCTAAGTTTCGGGCGCGCGGATTTTCTGATGCCCGCCGCCTTCACGCTGCTTTGTGTGATGATTTTCCAAACCATCATCATGACGGCCTGGATTGCCTGGCGTGAACCGGGGCAATTGATTGCTACGCTGCGTAACTGGAAAATCAGTCTGCTGGTTGGCGTCACCGGCGCAGTGGCGTCGGTCGGCTGGTTCACCGCCATGACACTTGAAAACGCCGCCTATGTACGCGCGCTCGGGCAGATCGAATTATTGTTTGCGATTGCCTCTTCGGTGTTTCTCTTCAAAGAGAAAATCCGGCGCATTGAAATGCTGGGTACGGCGCTGGTCGCAGCCGGCATATTGCTGTTGTTATACCAGCGCTGAGCGGAATGGATTTTTACCTGGGATCAGCCTGGCTTGAGGCTACCAGCGCGGCCTGAGTGCGGTTTTCCACTTCCAGGGTTTTCAGGATGGCCGACACATGAATGGCGATCGTGTGCTCGGAAATTCCCAATATCCTGGCGATGGAGGCATTGGAATTGCCTTCGCTCAGCAATTGAAACACCTGTTTCTGACGGCGGGTCAGATTGGGTATCCGCGCAGCCGCGGCCAGCGATGCAGCCGTGCTTTTTGCCCGCGCCAGGGGCGGCGGAACCGGTGTGGCGCCAGTTTCCTCCTGCGCGCCCGCCGCGCCAAAAATTTGCGGCGGCATATAAATTTCACCGCGCAACACCATCTCGATGGCGTAAAGCAGGGTATCGCCATGCGCGGATTTGGGCACAAACCCCATGGCGCCCGCATCCAGCGCGCGCATGACATCCTGCCGGGTTTCCGCCATGGAGACGACGATAATCGGCACCGAAGGCGCAAGTTTGGTAAGCGCTGTAATCTCATCGAAGCCCGATCCATCCGGCATCAACAGATCCAGCACAATCAGATCCAGATCAGGCTGCTCGGACGCCAGTTTGCGCGCCTCGGCAAAGCTGCTGGCCTCCAGAAACATGTTCACAGGGCGATCAAGCCGCGAGAGGGAATGACGCAGCCCGGTGCGCGAGACCCAATGGTCATCGGCCGCTAGAATTTTCATAAATCGCCCAATCCCCTCTATGCTACTCAAAACTTCTGCTAAATCAGCCTCTTGAATCAGCAGACCTCAGAATTATCTGCCCCCCGCTCCGCATTCACTTACCATATTATTCACTATTATTCACTTACCATATTATGGAATAAGTAAATCGTTACTGAAGTTTACCACCAATTCCAAGGGTTCATTTTTAACAAAATGAGCCAGATTTCGTAAAAACACCGCATCGCTGCGCGGTTCCATTAAAGGGCTGGCAGCGGCGCAATGGGCGGTCACGCGTACTCTTGGATGATCCCAGAACGGGCTGTCTGCGGGCAGCGGCTCGGTTTCGAACACGTCCAGAAGGGCGCATTCCGGCACCCCACGGTTCAGGCTGTCCAGCAGCGCGGCTTCGTCGATCAGCGCCCCGCGGGCAATATTGACCAGAACCGAACCCGGCTTCATGGCGGCCAGAAACGCCGCATTTACAATATGCCGGGTGGTTTCATTGGAATCGGCCGTCAGAACGACCACATCCATGCGCGGAAGGGCGGCCAGCATTTCATTTGGCCGCAGCATGACATCGGCGGGCTCTCCGCCCTGCGGATTGCGGCGCACACCTGTAACATGCGCCTCAAAAGCCATCGCCCGCTTGCCGGTTTCCTGGCCGATATTGCCATAACCAATGATCATCCAGTTGGTTGCGGCAATATCGCGGAAAGCAAGCCGTTTCCATTGATGCGCGGCCTGAACCGCGCGGCGCTCCGGGTTGGGTTGAAAATAATCAATGACCATCGCCATCACAAATTCGGCGATTCCCTTCGCGGCCCCATTGCTGTTGGTATAGATTTCCGCTTTGCTGGCCAGAAGCCGGAGGAACGGATTATCAAACCCGGCGGCGGCGGATTGCATCCATTTTATTTTTGGGCCGTTCTGTATCGCGGAAAAATAGGTTCTGGCGGCGGGCGAGAAAAACACATCCGCGCTGATAAAGGCCACATCGGCGCGCACCTCTTCGGGGCTCAGCTCTTTGCCATTCTCCAGGATCTGATTGTCCCGGGTTGACAGGATGGGCTGCGCCTGGGGGCAAATGGCGTGAATTTGCGCCTTCATGCGCTGGTAGGTCGGCTCATATAAGAATAATCGCATGATTTACACCCTTTTGGCCCGGTTCTGGCCGGACTTCAGCTTGACTTCAATGGATGCGCGGTCTAGTTTCCGCCCCTTGTCTGGCGCGGCGGGCCGTGCTGCTTTAACGATTATATTAAACAGGTTCAGGTCGATGAAAGTAAGAAGTTCTTTGCGGTCGCTCAAAGCCCGTCACAAAGATTGCCGCATCGTACGGCGCAAAGGCAAGGTCTATGTCATTAACAAGACCAATCCGCGCTTTAAGGCCCGTCAGGGCTAGCGGACTACGCCCGGCATATAGCGCAGCATATTGTTTTCAAGCTCCAGTTCGGTGCGCTGCATTAACCCCCGCACCATCTCCCCGGCTTTTTCCTCCAGCTGATTCACTGTCGCGTCTTCGGGCATGGTGAAATAGGCGCTGGCCTGCGCTTCGGCCTGCGATGCGCCGTGCTGCGGGCTGGATGGCTGATGCACAATCCGCAGATGAATGCGCCCGTCATACCGGTATTTCTGATCATCGCTAAACCAGCCTCTGAGGCCGCCTTTGGTTTTCAACTCCTGGCGTTTCAGGCTGGCGTCCAGCAGAATGACGCGCACAATCCCCGGCGTGCCGTCCGCGATGAGACGGGTCTTGACCCAGTTGCGCACTGCGCTGGCCGGTGTGAATGTGAACCCCTGTTCGGAATAAGGTTCGGCAGTCTGTTCCTCCAGCACAATCTGCTCAGCTGACAGCAGCAGCGGCTGTCGGCTGTTCCGGGCGGGCTGGCTGCGTGCCTCCATGGCGGACAGGCACAGCATACCCAGCGTCAACACGCAGGCGGCAATTTGCGGCAGACGCCGCATTTTAATGTTCAAGTGGGTTCTCCTGCGTTAATTCATCAAGTGTGAAGCGATAAGTCTGGTTGCAGAATTCACAACTGCCGGAGATATGGCCATCCTGCAGCAATTCTTCCAGCACCGGACGCGAATATTGCAATAGCACACCCGCCAGCCGCTCGCGCGAGCAGCGGCAGCCAAATTCAACCGGCTGTCCCGGAAATACCCTTACGCCATCTTCGTGGAACAGCCGGTATAAAAGCCCTTCATTGCTCAGCGCCGGATCTAGCAGTTCGGCATCCGTGGCGCTTTGCATCAGAATGCGGCAACGCCGCCAATCTTCATGTTCGTCAACCGGGTCTTCCGGCGCCCGCGCCTGCCGCAAGTCTTTAGGCAGATGCTGAATCAGCAAACCGCCAGAGCGCCATTTGCCTTCGCTTTCCGAAGGCGCCAGACGTTCGGGCGTGCGCTGATAGGATTTGCCGACTGTCAGCCGGATGGATGTGGGGATCTGTTCGGATGTCAGGAAATAGCGCTCGGCGCACTCGGCCAGACAACCGCCTTCAAGTGAGACAATGCCCTGGTAGCGTTCGGCCCCTGCGCCCGGATCAACCGTCAGCGCGAAATAGCCGCTGCCGGTCAGGCGGGAAAAATCATTTTCATATTGGTCAAAATCGGCCTGCTTGTCATAAACCGCATATCCGCGCACACGGCCCTGCGCCGTGCCTTCTCCAGCCAGATAATCGGCAATCAGCATGGGGATGGGGCCATTGCCCTTGGTCTGCAGACTGAGCGTTCCACTGAATTTCAGGCTGTTCCCCAGCAGAATCACCAGCGTCAGCGCCTCGCCCAGCAGGCGCGAAACCGCATCCGGATAATCATGGCGGCGCAGCACCAGATCCACCACCGGGCCAAGCCGGATGATGCGTCCGCGCACATCCGCGCCTTCTATGGCGAAGGGAAGCGCATGATCGTCTCCCGCGCCGCCTGCTTGCGCAGGCGTCATGCAAAACACCAGGACAGAATGCCCTTTTGCGCATGCAGTCGGTTTTCCGCCTCGTCAATGACCACTGATTGCGGGCCGTCAATGACATCAGCCGTGACCTCTTCGCCGCGATGGGCCGGCAGGCAATGCATGAAGATTGCATCCTTGCGGGCTTTCTTCATCAGCGTGGCGTCCACCCGGTACGGCGACAGCAGATTATGGCGGTTGGCCGTATCTGTATCGCCCATCGACACCCAGGTGTCAGTGACAACGCAATCCACGCCATCCACGGCGGCGGCGGCGTCCTGCACGACCTGTACGTTCGCGCCCTTCGAGCGCGCCCAGGCCAGCGCTGTGGGGTCGGGCGCCAGTTCCTTGGGGCAGGCGAGGCGCAAGTCAAACTCAAACAGGGCGCTGGCGTGGATCCAGCTTGCAGCCACATTATTGCCATCGCCGCACCAGGCAATGGTCCGGCCTTTTATGGGGCCGCGTTTTTCTTCAAAGGTCATCAGATCGGCCATCAATTGACACGGATGCGTGGCGTCAGTCAGGCCATTGATCACGGGAACGGTGGCGTTGGCGGCAAGTTCATGCAGCTTGTCATGTCGGGTGGTGCGGATCATGATCGCATCGACATAGCGCGACAAAACCCGCGCCGTATCGGCCACGGTTTCGCCGTGCCCAAGCTGGATATCGCCGCCGCCCAGATGAATGGTCTGGCCGCCCAACTGCCGCATGGCGACATCAAACGACACGCGCGTACGGGTGGATGGTTTTTCAAAAATCATCGCCAGCACTTCGCCATTCAGCGGCGCGGTGGCATCCCGCGCCGCCTTGCCAAGATTGCCGCGTCCGGCCTTCAGGGCGCGCGCATGCGCCAATATGGCATGCAGTTCGGCAGCAGGCTGCACATGCAGATCGAGAAAATGCCGGGGTGTTTTGCCCACGGTCATAACTTTGCACTCAATTTGGCACAGGCCGCATCCAGCGCCACGATGGCCGCGCTGATCTGCGCATCTTCGATATTCAGCGGCGGCAGCAGACGCACCTGATTATCGCCCGCGCCGACGCTGAGCATTTTTTCATCGATCAGCGCGGCAACCAGATCGGTGTTGGTGATGCGGCATTTGATGCCAATCATCAGGCCTTCGCCGTGAATTTCCTCGATCACGCCGGGATGCCGGTCGCGCAGCATGGCCAGTTGCTGTTTCAACCGGTTGGCGCGCTTCAAAACCTGATCCAGAAATCCATCCGCCAGCACCACATCCAGCACCGCATTGCCGACCGCGCAGGCCAGCGGATTGCCGCCAAAGGTCGAACCATGCGTGCCCGCCGTCATGCCTTTCGCCGCATTTTCCGTCGCCAGACAGACGCCCAGCGGAAAGCCGCCGCCAATCGCTTTGGCGATCGCCATGATGTCGGGCGTGATACCCGCCCATTCATAGGCCCATAATTTGCCGGTGCGGCCCATGCCGCATTGCACTTCGTCGAGCACCAGCAAGACGCCCTGTTCATCGCACAGCGCGCGCAGTTCCTTCAGAAATGCTATTGGCAGGACGCGGATACCGCCTTCACCGCGTATCGGCTCCAGCAACACGCCGGCGGTTTGCGGGCCGATGGCGGCTTTGATGGCCGCAATATCGCCGAACGGGACGTGATCAAAGCCATCCACCTGGGGCCCAAAACCCTTCAGATGCTTTTCATTGCCGCCTGCGGAAATCGTCGCCAAAGTGCGGCCATGAAACGCGCCTTCCTGGGTGATCAGCCGATAGCGTTCCGGGTTGCCGTTCGCATAATGATAGATGCGCGACATTTTTATGGCGCATTCAAGCGCCTCGGCGCCCGAATTACAGAAAAACGCCGTATCGGCAAAGCTGGCGGCCACGAGACGTTCAGCCAATCTTTGCTGATTGGGAATGTGGTACAGATTGGAGGTGTGCCACAGCTTTTCCGCCTGCGCCTTTAACGCCGCCACCAGCACCGGATGCGCATGGCCCAGCGCGTTGACGGCAATGCCGCCGCCCATATCCAGATATCGCTCGCCCGTAGCCGTGAACAGATAGGGGCCCTCGCCACGTTCAAAGGCAAGGTTGGTTCTGGCATAGCTTGGCAGCACGGGGGTAATCATAAGGCGCCCTCCTGAACGGCAGACGGCCCCGGAACAGGGGCCGTTAGCTGTTTGACTTCGGAAAGCGGGCGATTATTGCCATCGGCCTGCATCCTGTCAAATGCTTAATTACTCTGTCTAAAAGTCGCTGATAATGCCCTTGCGCTCCCAGTCGCCATAACGGGTGGGTTCAGGGCCTTGCGGGCCATTGATCTCCCTGATTTCCGGTGCGGGCGCGGCTTCAGCCAGGCGGCGCAGGGCGGCCTCGGCCAGGGCGCGTTGCGCTTCAGGGCTCAGCTTTCTGGCCGGAATTTCCGCAGCCAGCCGCAGCTCCACCTTGACC
>JAHHGO010000033.1 GCA_023252275.1 Alphaproteobacteria bacterium | reverse complement strand
ACTCCGCGAACAGGCCGTCGACGTGCACCAGCGCCTCGCGCACTTCGGGGTGTGCGGTGCGCACGCGGAAGCCCACCGTGTCGGCAATCTGGTGTCCGTCGGATACGGTGATGCGTGGGGCGGCCTGGATGTGGGAGTCGCACCACGCGAGCGCGACGCGCTGTATGCCGCGGCTGCGCGGCTCGTCGGCGCCGCTGCGGCGCGACTTGCCTGATGGCGGGTGGTCCATGGCGCCAGCGGTATGGGTATACTCAGGTTCCGATCGAGCAATTCTATCCGGATGGATGCAATGGGAAAGTTGACCGACCTGCTCCGCCTCGCCCAGCAGCGAGCGCAGGAGATGAAACTCCCGTATGCGGGCGCGCTCACGCCGGCCGAGGCCTACGAGGTGTGGCAGCTCGCGCCCGGCGCGAAGCTTGTCGACGTGCGCACGCGTGCCGAATGGGATTGGGTCGGCCGCGTGCCCGGCGCCGTCGAGATCGAGTGGATGGGCTATCCGGGCAATGTCGGGAATTCGCACTTCCTCGCGCAGTTCGGGCGCGAAGTCGATCCCGAGGCGCTGGTGATGTTTCGAGAGGCGCGTCGCCCTCAAGAACGGATTTTCTATTTTTAACAGTTTCCAGCATCACGCAGCCATTTCCTGAGTTTGGCGGACGCCATAGGTTTCCAGTAACGCCAGGACGCAAACGGAACTGTCCATTCTAATCACCTGGTTGCGCAGCGCCTCGCCGTGCGGCAGATGCGACAGGTACCAGCCCAGATGCTTGCGGGCGTTACGCACGCCTAGCGCTTCGCCATAATGCGCGATCAGATCCCGATAATGTTCGCACAGCAGTTCTACGCGCCTGTGCAATGGCGGCGCGGGAAGCTTGTGGCCTGTGCTGAGAAAATGCCGGATCTGTTCGGGAAACCAGGGCCGCCCCAGCGCGCCGCGCCCGACCATGACGGCATCCGCGCCTGATAGTGACAGTGCGGTTGCGGCGTCTTCTTCGGTTTCAATGTCTCCGTTGATGATCACCGGAACGCCGACGGCCTGTTTCACCTGTGCGACAAATTCCCAGTCGGCAGCGCCATTATAAAACTGGCACCGTGTGCGCCCATGTACGCTGATAAGCTGCACGCCCAGCGCCTCCGCCCGGCGCGCCAGTTCCGGCGCATTGCGGCAATCGTGATCCCAGCCGGTGCGCATCTTCAGGGTAACCGGAATTTTGACGGCGGCGACGGTTGCAGCAATCAGGCTGGACGCCATATCCAGATCGCGCATCAGCGCCGAACCGGAATAGCCATTGACGACCTTTTTGGCCGGGCATCCCATATTGATGTCGATAACTTCAGCGCCAATATCGGCGCAGCGCCGGGCCGCCTCGCCCATCCAATAGGGCTCGCATCCAGCAATCTGAATGGCCAGGGGTTTCTCATCTTCCGAACGCGCCAGCCGGTGCTGTTTGGCAACCGGGCGCGACATTATTTCCCGACTGGCCAGCATTTCAGAGTAAACTAGCCCCACCCCCTGCTTGCGGAACAAGCGGCGCGTCGGCAGGTCCGTTATCCCTGACAGGGGCGCCAGAAAGACCGGATGCGGGATGGAAATGGCGCCAAGGGTGATGGTCATTTATTGTGCACTAGTTTACATTGATTAATTAATGGGCATTTTACAGGGTCGCCACGTTCACTGCAAGAACAATATGTGGCGGAAATATCCTGGCCGGGGCAAGCTCCCAGCTCGGCTATTTCGAAGTAAGTCATTGGAATATATGAACGAATGAAAATCGCAGTGCTGATCATGGCGGCAGGCAAGGGGCTGCGCGCCGGTGGGGGGCTTCCCAAACAATACAGGAAAATAGCCGGCCAGACTGTGTTGCGGCGCGCACTTAGCCTGTTTTGTCAGTATCCCGGGATTGATCGCATCACCACCATCATCCATCCGGATGACCGCCACCTGTATGAAGAATCAGCCAGCGGGCTGAAACTTGCCCCGCCCGTTTCGGGTGGCGACAACCGGCAGGAGTCTGTCCGCCTGGGGCTGGAGGCGTTGGCTGGCGATCCGCCCGATCTGGTGCTGATCCATGATGCGGCGCGGCCCTTTGTCATGCACACATTGATTGACGAGATCATCGCGGCGCTGAAACTGGCCGATGGCGCCATCGCAGCCATTCCCATGACCGACACGGTAAAACTTTCAGACGGACAGCATATCCTGAAAGGCATAGCACGAGACGGGTTGTGGCGCGCGCAAACGCCGCAGGGTTTCCGGTTTCAGGCGATTTTACAGGCCCATCGGGCGGCGCGCGGGCTGGCATTGACCGATGACGCCGACGTGGCGGAACATGCCGGGCTTCGGGTGCGGCTGGTGCCCGCCAGTGAAGATAATTTCAAAATCACCCATGAAGCGGATTTTGCCCGCGCCGAACGCCTGCTTGCCAGAGCGCCAAAGCTGACCCGCACCGGCATGGGGTATGATGTGCACCGGTTCGAGGCGGGCAGCGCAATCATGCTGTGCGGCGTGGAAATACCGTTTCGTAAAAAGCTTGCCGGGCATTCGGATGCGGATGTTGGCTTGCACGCGATTACCGATGCGATTTTGGGGGCCATCGCGCAGGGCGATATCGGCCAGCATTTCCCGCCCTCCGATGCGCAATGGAAAGGCGCGGCGTCGGACATATTTCTGGCGCATGCGGGAAGGCTGGTGCGGGAGCAAGGCGGTGAAATCATCAATCTCGATGTTACGCTGATCTGCGAGGCCCCGCGCATTGGCCCGCACCGGATAGCCATGCAACATCGCATCGCACAGATACTTGACCTGCCGCCGGGCCGGGTCAGCGTCAAAGCGACCACGACAGAAGGATTGGGCTTCACTGGCCGCGCCGAAGGAATTGCCGCGCAGGCCGTTGCCAGCGTCAGCGTGCCGGAATGAAACTAAATCACCCCCCCCTGGCTTTTTGGAACCCCGCCAGTCTGATCGCCACATTTTTTGGCGCCGGCCTGTTGCCGGGCGCACCCGGCACCTGGGGATCGCTGACCGCCCTGCCCTGCGCCTGGATGATTGTCAGCCTGACCGGCGTCTGGGGTTTATTGTGCGCCCTGATCGCTGTTTTCGGCATTGGGATCTGGGCGGCGGGGCGATACACGCGTGCGGCTGGCCTCAAGGACAGTCAGAATGTGGTGATTGACGAAGTTGCTGGTCAATGGCTGACGCTGCTGCTTGTGCCGCTTGACCCCTTGGCTTATTTTGCCGGCTTTGTTTTGTTTCGTATCTGCGACATAGTGAAACCTTGGCCGGCGAACTGGGCTGACCGGGCCATGCATGGCGGATTAGGAATAATGCTTGATGATGTGATCGCCGGGGCTTACGCGTTCGTTCTGATCCAGACCGCCCTTATACTGATCGGCTAGAAGATAGCAGGAGAAGATATGATATTCCCCCTCAAGACCATTAAACTTGCTGAAATGCTGCTCGCGGATTGCAAGGCGGCGGGTCTGCGTATCGCCACAGCGGAATCCTGCACTGGCGGGCTGGTGGCGGCCTGTCTGTGCTCCATCCCCGGGGCCTCGTCCGTGTTTGATCGTGGTTTCGTAACATACAGCAATGAGGCCAAACGCGATCTGCTGGGCGTACCCGGCGATCTGATGGCGGATGTCGGCGCCGTGAGCGAGCCGGTGTCGCGCATGATGGCCGAAGGCGCGGTTGAAAATTCCAATGCGCATCTGGCCGTTGCGGTGACGGGCGTGGCCGGGCCGGGCGGCGGCACCCGCATGAAACCGGTTGGACTGGTGCATGTGGCGGCGGCGCGCGAACGCAAACCGATACTGCACGAAATGTATCATTTCGGTGATATTGGCCGCGAAGAAATACGCATGGAAGCGGTTTATGCCGCGCTTGAACTGTTACACCGTCATGTGCAGCGCTAGGCTGATTGCGGGCTCTGGCAAGATTCCCGGCATAAGGTAGCGGGCTTCTGTATTAGCTGAATGAAAATCGGTTTTATTTTCCTCGCCCAGTCGCATCAGATTTTTCATAGCCTGCCTGTTGCTTGCGCGCTGGCGCGGCTTTACCCCGAAGTTGAGGTGACGTTGCTGGCGCGCAGCCCGGCGCAAAGAAACTATCTCATTAATCTCGCAAAATATTACAACGCGGATAATTTGCAATACCGGATCACGCCGCCGCCCTTTCCCTGGTTGGGCGCGGCGCCCGAAGCATCAGCGCCAAAAACCCTTACCCTGTTGTGGAACCTGCGCACATTTTCGCGCTTTGACGCGCTGGTAATACCGGAACGCACCAGCCTGAAATTGCGTAAAATGGGATTGCGGCGGACAAAATTCATTCACACCACACATGGCGCGGGCGATGATGAACGCGATTGGGACACGCGGATGCGCGAATTTGATCTGGTGCTGCTGCCGGGCCGCAAGCGGCGTGACAGGCTGTTGCAATTGGGTCTGATCCGCCCGGGCCATTATTGTGTCAGCGGTTACAACAAGTTCGATCTGGTCACGCGCATTGGCGCCGCGCACCCGCCAGTGTTCACTAATGGCCGCAAAACCGTTTTGTATACTCCGCATCACAACAAGACATACAGTTCCTGGCATCACATGGGTCATCAGGTGCTGGAATATTTTGCAAAATCCGATCGCTATAATCTGATCTTTGCGCCGCATATCCGCATGTTCGCCGATGGCGATATTACGGAAGCAGAGCTGGGCCCCTATCGCGGACTTGCGCATATGCTTATTGATCCGGGCAGCGAACGCAGCGTGGATATGAGCTATAGCCTTGCCAGCGATATTTATATCGGCGACTGGAGCAGCCAGATTTACGAATTTCTGTTGCGTCCGCGCCCGGCGATATTTCTTAACCCGCAACAGCTCGATTGGCAGGGTAAGGATGAATTTCTGTGGTGGACGCTGGGCCAGGTGGCAGAAAACATAACCGGACTGGATAATGCGCTGGCCCGCGCCGGGGAACTGCAGGCGCAGTATGAACCCGTGCAGAAAGCGGCGTTCGATTACACTTTCGCGAGCTTTCCCGAAACGGCGCCCATGCGCGCCGCCAACGCCATCATGACGTTTCTGAAACAGGGATCAATTCCCGGCGATCTGATGTGAATGGCGTTGTTCCATCGCCATTTTCGCCGCCTGGGGATCCAGCGCGGCGAAGGCCTCATACTGGCTGAGAAAAACCTTGCCGGTCAATTCTTCAAGAAAATGGCTGCGCTGCAACTGGTCCATCACCGGCCCTTTTATTTCCGAGCAATGCAGTTTGACATCTGAATCGCGCAGCCGCGCATTGATGGCTTCGAGGCTTTCCAGCCCGCTAGCGTCAATCGAGTTTACCGCCGCGCACATCAAAACCACATGCCGTATGGCGGGATTTTGCGCGACAAGATTTTGCACCGTGTCCTCCAGAAACCGGGCATTTGGAAAATACAGGCTTTCATCAACCCGCAAATTCAGCACGGTTAGGCTGGTCACCACCTTGTGTCGTAAAATATTACGGAAATGCTCCGTACCCGGAACCTGTCCGACAATCGCAAAATGCGGGCGGCTTGTGCGATAGAGATGGATCAGAAGCGATAGCGCCACACCGGACAAAATTCCAGTTACAATGCCTTCCAGCAGGGTCAGCATTATCGTCGCAAGCATGGCCGCAAAGTCACTTTTGGAATAAATCCAGGTGCGTTTGATCACGCCTGGATCAATCAATGAAAGCACAGCGACAATAATGGTCGCTGCCAGCGTCGCCTGCGGCAGAAAAAACAATATCGGTGTCAAAAATATGATCGCTGCAGTGATACCGATTGCGGTGAAAGCGCCTGCTGCGGGTGTTTCAGCGCCTGCTTCAAAATTGACAACGGACCGCGCAAACCCACCGTTGACAGGAAATCCGCCCGATAGTGCGGATGCAATATTGGCAGTCCCCAGCGCTATCATTTCCTGATCAGGAATAATGCGCTGACGTCGCTTGGCAGCCAGTGTCTGAGCAACCGAAACCGATTCCACAAAACCAATGACGCTAATCAAAAGCGCCGATCCGGCCAATGAACGCCATAAATCAGGATCAAAAGAAGGCATCGTAAACGGCGGTAAACCACTTGCGATACTTCCAACAATGCGCACGCCGATAGCATCTAAGGAATACCGCCAACTGACCAGTGTTGTAATGACAACCGCCAGAACCGGGCTGCTTTTCAGCATAATACCAGCCACACGCGGGTTAACGCCCAGACGCAATAACAAGCTTTTCAGGTGCATTCGCATCAAAACCAGATAACAAATCACCGCAACGCCTACCAGCAGCGTGGGCTGGCTTATCTTTCCCAATTGAGGAATGAGGCCAAGGCTGATTTCAATCAGGTTCTGCCCGGAACCTCTAACACCCAGAATATGCTTTAGCTGCCCGGCGGCAATGAGTATTCCCGATGCAATGACGAACCCGGAAATCACCGGATGGCTGAGAAAATTGGCTAAAAACCCCATCCTGAAAAAGCCCATAACCACCAAAATCAGACCTGATATGAACGCCAGACTGATTGCAGCCAGATAATAATCAAAGCTGCCCTGCGCGGCTATATTCCCCACTGCGACGGCAGTCATCAGCGAACCACTGGCGACCGGGCCAACCGCCAATGTGCGGCTTGTTCCAAATATTGTATATGCGATCAAGGGCAGCATGCTGGCGTAAAGACCAACCTGCGGCGGCAGACCCGCCAGCATGGCGTAAGCCAGCGATTGCGGGATCAGCATGAGTGTGACAACGATCGCCGCGATCAGATCATTGGTCAGACTGGCGCGGCCATAGTTTTTTCCCCAAACGAGGATCGGGAAATATTGTTTCAGCATGGCGGCACACGGTCAGTCCAAAGGGGAATATGCATCAAAAATAATTCACCGGAAGCTTGAGATAGCTGACGCCATTTGATTCTGGTTCGGGAAAATGCCCGGCACGCATATTTATCTGCACCGATGGCAGAATTAACGCTGGCATGTTCAGTGTCGCGTCTCGCGCGGTTCGCATTTTGACGAAATCCTCTTCGCTGATCCCGTCATGCACATGCACGTTTCCGGATTTTTGTGCGGCAACGGTGGATTCCCAGACAAACTGTTTGCGCTCCGGCGTTTGATAATCATGGCAGAGAAACAGCCGTGTCGTATCCGGCAGCGCCAGTATTTTACGGATCGAGCGATATAAGGCGCGAGCATCGCCGCCCGGAAAGTCGGCTCTTGCCGTGCCATAATCCGGCATGAACAATGTATCTCCGATAAAAGCCGCATCCCCCGCATGATAGGTCATGCAGGCCGGCGTGTGGCCAGGCGTATGCATGGCCATCAGTTTCAGCCCGCCAATATCCAATGTTTCGCCCTCTTCCAGAAGCCGGTCGAACTGGCTGCCATCCACCGCAAAATCCGCGCCGGTATTAAAGATTGTACGAAACGCCTTTTGCACAATGCTGACATGGGCGCCGATTACGATCTTGCCGCCCAGTTTGGACTGTAGATAGGGTGCGGCCGTCAGATGATCGGCATGCACATGGGTTTCAATCAGCCATAGCACACGCAGATCATTGGCGCTGATATGGGCAATGATCCTGTCGGCGGAATCCGTATGGGTGCGGCCCGCCGCCGCATCGAAATCCAGCACCGGATCTATGATCGCGCAGGCGGTTGATGCGGGATCCTGCAACACATAACTGGCGGTAAAGGTTACGGGATCAAAAAATGCCTGAACAAGTGGACGCATCGACAGGCTCCTATTTTACGGTAAAAAAAAGTAAAATATATTTGAGGCATAGCACGGGCTTTTACAAGCGCAAAATGGGATGCGTATTGAGC
This sequence comes from Alphaproteobacteria bacterium, assembly GCA_023252275.1. GTDB lineage: Bacteria > Pseudomonadota > Alphaproteobacteria > UBA11222 > UBA11222 > UBA11222. The sequence continues at coordinate 13,556 of JAHHGO010000033.1, read as the reverse complement.
GCCTATATGCCGGGCTTTTGGGGCGGCGGGCCGTCCATCCCTGCGCCGGTCAGAATACGGAATATGGAAGGAAATATAATCACTACCAAAATTATCCTCGCCAGATGCATGAACGAGATATAGGCCGTCAGCGATCCGATCGAGAGCGCAATCAGGCTCATTTCCGCCAGCCCGCCCGGGGCCAGCGCCAATATCAACGGCTTGGGCGGATCGCCAATGACCGGACCCACGAGAATGCCGGTCAGTGTCGCGGCAATGACCATCATCAGTCCGGAACCGGCGGCAAACAGGATCGTGCGCCACACGCTGGCCAGGCTGAGCCCCGCAAAGCGGCACCCGATTCCCGCGCCAATAACGATCTGAGCGACGGCAACAACCGGACTGGGCGGGGCGGCACTGGTCAGCCCGCCAATATGCAGAATGGCGCTTAACAGCATCGGCCCCAGCAAGGCGCCCGCCGGCAGCTTCAGTTTTGCAGCCAATGGCACACCGATAAGCGCACAGGCCGTCAACAGCGCAACATCCAATAATTCCGGCAGTCCCGACGGGCCGGGCGGCATGGCGGGAATGTTCAGGCCTTCAATATACCGGAAATAAACCGGAATAGTTCCCACCACAACCAGAATGCGGGTCGCATGCACAAGGCTGATGGTCGCGGGATTACCTCCCATGCTTTCGCCGACCATGATCATTTCGGTCAGGCCGCCGGGGGCGCTGGAAAAATAGGCGGTGGCGGTATCCATGCCTGCAATTCGCCGCAGATATTGATAGCTGAGCGTTGTAATCAGCGCCATAAACCCGATCATCACCCCCACGGAGGGCAGCCATTGCGCAGCCTGCCCGACGATTTCGGGGCGGAACGAACTACCCAACATAATGCCCAGAATGGCCAGCATCCCCTTGCGCAGCATCAGCGACATGTGGGTGGGCGCGCCGGAAAGGCTGGCGGCGGTAACGAAAAACATCGCCCCCAGCATCCAGGCAAGCGGCGTGCCGATCCAGGCGAAAATACCGCCGCCCAGCGCCGCCAGCGCAAGTGTTCCGCTCAGCCGGGCGGGAAGTCCGGCACGTTCCAGCATCTGCATGGGGTACGCCTTAATTCAATCCGTAAACTGTTCCATCAGGATGCGTTCATCCAGATCGTGACCGGCGTCGAACAGGATTGGCACGGTTACATCCTCAGCCATGGCAACCTCAACTTGCGCGACCTCACGCACTTCCAGCATATCCGCCACGGCGCTGACCGGGCGCTTATCGCGCTCCAGAATCTCAAACTGCACCACAGCATTTCGGGGCAGCAGCGCACCGCGCCAGCGCCGCGGACGAAAGGCGCTGATCGGCGTCAGGGCCAGCGTCCCTGATTTGATCGGCAGAATAGGGCCATGCGCCGATAAATTATAGGCCGTACTGCCGGCAGGCGTCGCCACCAGAACCCCGTCGCAATGCAATTCTTCCAGCCGCGTGCGCCCATCTATGCTGATGCGAATTTTGGCGATCTGCCGGGATGAGCGCAGCAGCGACACTTCGTTAATTGCCAGACCCGCATTTTTTTGTCCATGCGTATCGGTGGCAATCATGCGCAACGGATTGAGAGTGGTGACTTCGGCCTTGTTCAACCGGTCCGGCAGATTGACGGCATTATATTCGTTCATCAGAAAGCCCAGTGAACCCCGGTTCATTCCGTAGATGGGAATATTGCGTCCCATGAACTGATGAATGGTCTCCAGCATCTGGCCATCGCCGCCCAGCGCAACGATCACATCCGCTTCATCGGGCGGCGCATCATTATATTTTTTGCGCAACGCCCCCAGCGCTTCCTGCGCTTTGGGAGAATCGGATGCGACAAACGCTATCTTCGAATAGGCCATTCTGTTCCGACCATTGGGACTTTTGTTGATGGCTGTTGTTGGGCCATCGGTTCCGTCCTAAATAAGCGGAAAGACAGGCTTTGTCTATTATTGGTCTGGGGACGGCGCGTCAAGGCAGGGCGCGGCCCATCCCGGCTACAGAGGCGGCGTCATAGATCGCGGCGGTAGGTGGCCATAAAGTCTTTCAGGGTATCAAGACCCGCAATGGTGCTGGCAAGCTGTCGGAAAGCCACGCCATTATTGGCGCTGGAACGGCTGATCACATCAAAGCTGTCCGCATAAGGGGTCGCGGCCATCTGGCTGACATACAGGGTGCGGAGCTTATCCAGCCCATCCTGCCGCCCGGCCAGCGCATAGGCAATCGCCGCCCGCATAACCCGCGACTGAATGGCGGCGTCCAGCGGTTTGTCGGCCGGTTGCGGGCCGTTATCGCTCAGCACCCTGGCCAGGGCAAGCGCTGCGTTTGGCCAGTCCTGCGCCGACCAGTAAATATCCGCGCGCAGCAAATTGGATTCGGGGACATCGATCCCGGCAATCAGCTCCAGCGCCTGATCAAACTCGCCAAGCTCCGACAGGGCGCGCCCTTCCAGCATCAGGCGCTTGAAAGTCAGATCTTCCGGCAGCCGCGTCTGGCGGGTGCGCCGGATTGTGTCCAGCGCCCTGGCGGGCTGTTTATCGAGCAACTGGATAACGGCAAGCCTGACGGCGACCTGGGCCTTTGCCGTGCCTTCAAGACGGAAGCGCACCTGATGATCCAGCAGTTCGATAGCCTCGTCCAGCAGATCAACCGCCACCAGACGTTCGCCCAGACGCCGGATCATTTCATCGCCATCCGCGCCTAAGGGCGTCAGTTCACGGAAGTCATAATATAACGCCAGCGCCTTGATAGCCGGCATGGCGTCAGAGGCATTTCGAAGATACAGATCGGCAAAAATTTCATTCATGCTGTCAGCGATACGCGATGAACGATCCGTGGCCGGATAATATGTCACCGCGGCGCGCATAATGGTCAGCGCCTCGCGATAGGATTCGTTGGCCGCATAACGCATGCCCAGCGCTTCCAGAATTTTCAGTTCCGTGTCATCGCCGCGCCAGGCGAAACGCAGGCCCTCAAGCTGTTCGATTGTTTTCGCGTTATCCAGGCTGCCCATCCTGTTCAGCAGCAGCAGGCGCGATAATCTGGCCGGGGTCTCGCTGGGCCTGTGATGGGCCGCGATGACCTTGTCATAGGCGTCCAGCGCCTCGTCATTTTTTCCGCGCGCTTCCAGCAGGCTTGCTTGCAGCAGGCGCGCTTCGCTGGCCAGCGGTGTTGCCAGCGCATCGATTTTTACATTATTGAGCTCACGCTGCGCGCGGTCTTTTTCGTCCACCGCTAATGCCGCCGTTCCGGCGAGCGTGCGCATTTCCGCCGCTATATCCGTTGAATATTTTCCCATAACGGCAAGACCGCTGTCGAAGGCAATGAGTGCCTCCTTCCAGGCGTTCTGGCGCGCCTTGACGGCGCCAAGCCATAATTTTGCATGCGAATCGTTGCTTAAACCGCTCACGGTCAGGTCTTTTTCCGCTTCGGACAGACGGCCCAGATAATAATTGGTCACGCCGGACAGTGCGCTGTAATAAGAATCAGAGGTCACATTGGCGTCTTCCCGGGCCATGATGTTCAGCACGCCCCGAGCTTCCGCAGCAAGCCTGTGCGAAAGATAAAACTGCGCCAGCACCATTCGGTTATTCAGACGATCCTTCAATTTTGTAGCGGCCACATTCGAAACCAGCTGCTGGCGCGTATCATAAAAATTCTCCGCCGTTCCGCGCCGCCAGCGTTCAAAATCCATAAAGGCCGGCGGCAGGGGCGTGACCCTGGCGGCGCCAGCTGCAACGGCGGTCCCAAGCGCGCGCACCACATCGTCGGAAATCTGCAATCCGCCTTCCGAGGTGATGGAGACCGCACCCGGCGCGGCGCTGACTTTCAACCGGCCGGAACTGGCTACGACCGCAATCCCCTGACTGGTGTTCAATAATTCAAAATCAACATATTTACGTTTTTCCACCACGGCCTGGGTTGCCTCAAGCACAGGTGAAATCAGGATCGTGTCACCCACGGCGGGATCGATGACCGAAAACGGCCCTGTGGGATTGCCTGCCTGTATCCGCACCAGACCGCCTGGTTCCGCCTGTGGTTCACGGATCACCGGCAATATGCCGTCAGGCGTACCGGCTTCGCGCAGCAGATCGACCTGCCAGACGGAAAACTGCCGCACAACAGTTGGCAGATAGCCAGGAGCCACCTTAAAGGCCAGAATGGTTGCCTCGCGGTCTTCCAACTGTTCGCCTCCCATCAGCACATCATGTTTGAGAAGCGGCAAAATCGAAAGATCTACGTGCGCGGGCTTGTCAAATGCAATCCATAGCTGACCGCCGCGCAGAAAAACCGCGCCCGCGACATCTTTTGAAAAGGGGAAACGCATGCGCAACCCGCCAGCTATTTCCTTCACGCGCAGTTCAAAATCTATCTGGCCGTCATCCGTGAAGACGGCCTGTTTTTCTTCCTCTAGAGTTTTGGCGTTGGCCAGCGCCTTACCCACCTCCTGTTCCTCTTGCTGCTCCCGGGCTTCAAGTTCCTGCGCTATGGCCCGTTCGCGGTCAGACTTAATTGTATCCGAACTGCGTTGTGAAACTACTTTCGCGCCCTTGACCGGGGACGGCGCCGCGGCCACCTGTGCAGCATCAGAATCAGCCGCCGGTTTGGCTGTAGCCGTGTCATCCGGCTTTGCCGGTGATTTGGCCGGTGTCACCGGAGCATCCGGTTTCTCGTCCTTCTTACTGGCTGCCAGATTTTTTTCTTCAGCCAGATTCTTCAAGGCCTTCTTGCGGACAGGTTTCTTTTCAGCCGGCTGCTTGCCGGCCAGTTTTTTTTCTGCGGCTTTCTCCTCCGCGGCTTTTTTCTTGGCAATTCTGTCTTCAGCGGGCGGGTTTTTCAGTAAATCTATAACCACCACATTGCCAAACTGCCTGCTTTTCAGGGCAAACGCCTGGCGCAGCGGAAAACGCACTTCAGAGCTATTTTTTCCGGTTATGGGCTTGCCAACATAATCACCAAGTTTTTGGGCAAAAACAGCATAGCTCGCGGTAAAAGGCTTATCAAAAGTGATGCGCAGCTCTTTGCCGATTATTTGCGCGCTATAGCCTGTTTTGGCGGGCCATTCAAACACGATCCGGCCAAAATCAGCATGCGCCCCGGCGCGTGTCTTGACCGCCTGTTGCGCCATAAGCGGCGCCGCATGGCCGAAAAACCAGCACAGGGATAAAACCACAAGCAGAAGATGACGGCGGAAGCGGCCTGTCATTGGCCTATTTCCCGAATGACAAGTTCCACCAGATCACCTTTCTGCCCTTCGGCAAGCGAATGACCCGCAGGTATGATTGCGAGATCAAGACCTGACTTCAGAAATAGCTGCCGCAGGATCAGCGCCCGGCTTAAGGACAGCTCCCAGGTGGAGCCATAGGCGTCAGTCCCCGAGAGCGCCGGACGCTCGCCCCCCGCCGAATAGACATGAACCTCGATCCTGTTCCTGATGGAAGACAGAGATTGGCCGATGGCGGCAAGCGCCGCCGCCGCGCTATCCGCCGCCAGCGCCTTTTCGGGAACGAAAAGCAAATCCACCGGCAGCGCTATTGCAACCCGGTCGTTTCGGCCCTGAACACGCGCATTGGCCAGCACCGGATGATTACGGAATTTCTCACGGATCACTGCTTCCAGATAACCCAGATCAATGCCTTTTGGCTCCTGCAATCGCAACGGTCTTGCGTCTTCTTCCGTTTCCAGAATGGCGCGCTCGCGGCCCGGCGCCAGTTCGTCGCTAAGCCCCTTGACCATCGAGCGCCAGGCTTGCGTTTGCAGATGCGACATGCTGAACAGCAGGACGAAAAAAGCCAGCAGAATAGTCATCAGATCGCTGAACGAAACAATCCAGCCCTGTTTTATTTTGGGAGCGGGCGCATCAGGCCTGATTTCAGCAAAATCATATGGATTGTTGCGTTTCCGGGTCATGACGGATCACTTCCGGATGCCTTGGTCTTTCCGAAGGGCGCAATTGTGTAAAACGCCATCACCAAACCCGGCTCTTCCCCTTCCTGTAATACTGTCACAAGCGCGTTGGAGGGCACCTTTGAAGCAATCAACGCGCGCGCCACGCGGCTCGCCTGACGCACCATTACAGGCGTTTCATCAGCGCCTTCCGCCGCATTATCGGCGAATTCCTTCGCGTCCCCGACAATACGAATTTCAGCCATGGCCAGACCGATGCCGGAATCCCGGCGAAGCATAGCAGCAGCTATACCGGCCATCATGGCCTGTCCTTCAGCGCTCAACACGCCTGTTCGCGGAAGAAATATATTTTTCCGGTCCATCCGCACAATCAATGTGCCGTCTTTGGCGCGCAGCAATTTAATCTGCCCGGCTGTGTCACGCCCCTTGAGCGTGCTGACGACCGCGTCAATATACTCCTGATCCAGTATAACCGTACCGGTTTGCGAAGTGATTATTCCCAAATCTGATTCAATGGCCGACTTGGCAAACTGTTCCGTAAGACTGCTGACGGCGGATTCAACTTTTGATGGATCGCTTGTGGACATGCTGAACAGCACCACAAAAAATGTGAGCATCAAGGCAACCAGATCACTGAAAGACACAATCCAGTCCTGGCGAATAGGCGCAGGACCGGGCAGATTCATGCCTGGCTCGTCCAGAATCATGGCGTTAATCCCCCGATCTGATCGTGCCCGCTAGATAGCGTCAAATAGCGCATCAACATCATCCTGAGAAGAGGCCAGGCCGGGCAATTGCGGTCCGTTCAGCAATTCCGCATCGCCATCTTTCTGCTCACCGGCAGCCTCAATTACATCGGGAAAAAGCGCCGGCAGTCTATTGCGGGCGTCATCCACCATGGAAATAGTGCGCCTGAGAACTCGCGCCAATTGCCTGATTGGAATCTGCTCGCCAGCTATCAGCCGGATTTCCGCGACCTGCCGGCTCAGAAATTTTTCCAGTGCGGCGTCCTTTTTAATCGTCATTTTCCGGCTCATATTCTGATGCTTCCCATCCAGCTATTTCTATCAGCCTGCCGTACCAGGCAGTTTCCTCTGCTTGGCCATTTCAAGCGTCAGCCGCTTTGCAGCATCAGGAGTCATTTTGGAAAGCACCTGCGCCATTTTTGCTTCGTCCATGCGTTTTGCGACCGCCAGCAGCACATCCATATCGAGCTGATCAAAAATCGCCGCCGCACTTTTGGGTTTCATATCTTCATAAACTTTTACGAGCTTTGTGAGGCGTTCTTCCTCCTGCTTATCGAACTTCTCTATCAACGAGGCTACGCTGTCCTCGATCTCTTTAAGGCGCGCTATGCGTTCTTCCACGCGCTTCTCGGCCGCCGTCAGAAGCGTTTCCCGGGTTTCGAGTTTTTTTGACTGCTGGTCAAGCTCTTCACGGCGCTCCGAAAGTTTTTGCAGTAAAGCTACCTCAGATTGACTCATGGCCGATATGTCATTGGGATCGCTCAGTTTGGCTTTTTCTTCGCCCGCGGGTTTTTCAGCCTTCGAGGCCGCTTCCCCGGCAGGCGGATTGGCGGCAGCGGACGGTGTTGCCGGAGCCGGAGCCTGCGCACGCGCCTCGTCCACGCCGGCGTTTAATTCCGATGCGCCATTCCAGACATTCTCCACCTTGAATCCAAACAGCATCACGAACGCCACGATCATGACCGGCAGGACGCGAATTTGATCCAGCAATCTGTTAAGCAGTTTCAGCATCTAGCGTATGGCCCGCAATGCAGCCCGCAGATCGATATCCGACGTTTTGTCAGCCGGCGGCGCAACCGGATCGGCCGTATTTATCCGGGCTATGGATTGATCATTTGCGGCGCTGACGCCACGATCAGGATTGCGGCGAAAAGTTTCATCAAGCCGCGCCAGCCCCACAAGTGGTTCTGGCTTGCGAATATTGGCATTGTTGCGAGTGCTGGGGCCCGTCAATCTGTCCGCCAGATTGTTGGCGGATTCAACAATCAGGCCAAGCTCGTCGGCCATTGCGCGTCCGGCCCTGGTCTTTTCCGTCAGGTCCGTAACGACCAGCTGGCTGCCCCGCTGCAACTTCTCCATACCAAGGCGGGCCTTTTCGGTGGCTTCATTGAGAGAGCGCACAACCAGATGCATTTCATTCTGGCCATTGCGCAATGCTGCGAGACGGCGATTGAGAATAAAACAATATCCGATCGACACCACAAGCAGCACCGCCACAAGGCTTTCCAGAATTAATCCTGCGGTCATTAACGCCTCCTGTTACTGGGCCGTAGCCGGACTTCTGATATTGTTGCTGATCCTGACCGCGATCCTGTTGCCCATCCGGCCCATTTTGCCATTAAGCAAATCCACATTTCCGCAACGCATCCGGATATTCGCATCCAGCCCGCAGTTCAGCATCACGGTCTGGCCGACATGAAAATTCATCACCTCACCCAGAGTAATCGCCTGTTCATCAAGCACGGCTTCAATGGGAATTTCGGTATGCCATAATTCCGTAGCCAGATGGTTTTCCCAGATTGAGTCGCGGCCGAATTTCTCACCCATGAACATCTGCAGCAGCAGTTCGCGAATGGGCTCCAGCGTTGCATAGGGCAATACCAGCTCGATGCGCCCGCCGCGATCTTCCATATCGATGCGCAGACGCACCAGAATTGCGGCGTTAGCCGGCCGGGCAATGGCCGCGAAACGCGGATTTGTCTCCATGCGGTCAAGTTTGAAGGTGACGGGCGATAAAGGCTCAAATGCCGCCGACATATCCTCCAGCACAACTTCAATCATGCGTTCCACGAGCGATCTTTCGATCGTCGTGTAAGGACGGCCCTCGATACGCATCGCGGCGGTGCCACGCCGGCCGCCCAGCAAAACGTCAACGATGGAGTAAATCAGATTGGAGTCGACCGTGAACAGTCCGAAATTGTCCCATTCTTCCGCCCGGTGCACCGCCAGAATGGCCGGCAGAGGAATGGAGTTCAGATAATCGCCAAAACGGACAGAGGTGATATTGTCCAGACTAACTTCGACATTGTCCGAGGTAAAATTCCGCAATGAAGTGGTCATCATCCGGACCAGTCGGTCAAATACAATTTCCAGCATGGGCAGGTGTTCGTAGGACACCAGCGCCGAATTTATCATCGCCTTGATGCCGTTGCGGTCCTCGCCATCCGAACCGTCGCCGTCAAAGCCCAGCAGACTGTCTATTTCGTCCTGATTGAGAACCCGGCCAACAGCGCCGCCCGACATATCCTCCTCGGCGTCGCCGCCGGCCATGGCTTCCCATTCGGAGGCCATATCGCCGCCGTCCCTGGCGGCGTCATCACCGCCTTCGCCCGCCATTTCCGCCTCCCATTGGGCGGCGATAGCGTCATCATCAAGTTCTTCTGTCTCAGCCATAGCGGCTAAACTTCCTTTTTAGAATGTAACAATTATTGAATCAGCATTTCCTTGAACAACACATCGCGCACCTTTAATGGCTGCACAGACAGGTTTATGCGTTGCAACAATTCTTCCTTAAGACGGACCATGCCCGCAGATCCCGACAGATCTTCAACCCGCATTTCACGCAGGAACACCTGAAAATTATCCACCACGCGCGGCATCAGCGGTTCCAGACCAGCCTGCATTTTTTCGTCTTCAAGCTCAAGCGCGATCCGGATTTTCAGATAAGTTTCTTTTTTTCCCGTAGTGCTCAGATTGACGAGTATTTCCGGCAGGTCATAAAAAACAGCGACCGGCTTGCCTTCTTCATGCTCGCCATCTGCTGCATGTTCGCCGCTCCCATGCTCCTCCGCCGGCGCATCGAACATGCCAAGGAAATAGGCTCCCGCGCCGCCGCCGATCAGCAGCACCAATAGCGGCGCGACTATATAGAGTATGATGACCTTGCCGGGCAGACGCTTCTTGACGGGTTCAAGCGCTGGCGCATCATCACCCGCCGGTGCTTCTTCCGGTTCATCGGCTTTCTTGGTTTTTTCTGCTGACTTCGCCATTTATGAATCAATGTCCTGTTCAAGCGTGGCCGCAGCTCCCAGAATGAAATATTTGGAAACCGCCAAGCAAATTCACGGGCTTACCTGACTTGAAAGTAACCATTAAGAGTAAAGGAAACCTTTCAGTCTGGCGCCGCGCCGGTAAAAAGCGGTAATTTTTGCCGGGTTAAATTTCCGCTCTGCACCGGCGGAACCCGCATTCTTTCCTGACAAACTCATGGAAATCACCAGCTTTCCGCGATTCCGGTTCTGGCATGGCAAATGCAAGCCTCTATGGCGGTTCACCCAATGCGCCTCAGAGCGCAGCAGGTTATGGCAGAAGCCCGGGAATAAAATGGAAAACGCATTTCTCGTAACTCTTTCTCACCTTAGCGCCCTGAAGCGGGAGATGGATGTTGTCGCCAATAATCTGGCGAATGTATCCACGGACGCGTTCAAGTCAGAAGGCGTTTTATTCGAAGAACAAATTTCCGCGCTGGCTGAAGGCGATAGTTCGGCCAAGGAAGTTTCTTTCGTTTTGGATTATGGCCTGGTCAGAAATCTTGCTATTGGAAATCTTCTACAAACAGGCAGCCCGCTTGATGTGGCAAATACCGGAGAGGGCTATTTCGCAGTCCAATACAAGGACAGGATCGCCTATACCAGAAACGGTAATTTCAGCCTCAATGGCAAGGGCGAACTGGTCAATTCGCAGGGTTACCAAATCCTGAACGCCAATATGAACCCCATAACCATCCCTCCCGGCGCGGATTTACCGGATATATCCAAAGACGGAACATTATCAGGACGCGGCCAGCCAAACCAGAAACTTGGTCTGTTCAACTTTAAGGATGAACAGTCATTACAGAAAATTGGCGCGAACCTGTTTATTACGGATCAGGAACGCACCCCCGTTGCCGGAAAAAAAGTCAGTCTTGTTCAAGGCAGCATCGAAACATCGAACGTTCAGGCCGTGAATGAAATCACACGCATGATCGAGGTCATGCGCAAATACCAGTCAGCCGTCCAACTGACGGAAAGTGATGATGAATTAACCCGCAAGGCAATCGACCAGCTGTCACGGGTGCGTTAATCCCGGCAGTGTTAACACCCATTAATGAATGAAATAGAAGGTCAGAAAAATGAAGTCCCTCAACATTGCATCCACCGGCATGCTGGCGCAGCAACTGAATGTTGAAGTCATTTCGAACAACATCGCCAACATGAACACAACGGGCTTTAAACGCCAGCGCGCCGAATTTCAGGATCTGCTGTATCAGAGCCTTGAACGGGTCGGCGCCAATTCATCCGATGCCGGAACTATCGTTCCCTCCGGCGTGCAGGTGGGTTCGGGCGTCAAAACCGGATCGGTGTATCGCATCACGGAACAGGGCAATGTGGTTTCCACCGGCAATCCGTTTGATATCGCCATTCAGGGGCGCGGATTTCTGCGTGTGCAATTGCCCAGCGGTGAACAATCCTATACCAGGGCCGGCACGCTTTCGGTCAGCGCCGAAGGGCAGATTGTGACGCCTGAAGGTTATGTTGTCGGGCCAGGCATTTCGATCCCACAGGAGGCGACCGAAATCACCATCAACAAACAGGGCCAGATTCAGGCGAAAATTCCGGGCCAGGTAGAGACGCAAACTGTTGGCCAGCTTGAACTGGCGACATTCTTTAACGAGTCCGGCCTGGAAGCATTGGGCAACAATCTGTTCAATGAAACCCCTTCATCGGGCGCCGCGCAGGTCAGCACGCCGGGCGCATTGGGTTACGGCACCGTTCTGCAGGGCTTTGTTGAAACCTCGAATGTCAATCCAGTGTCCGAAATCACTTCGCTGATCACCGCGCAGCGGGCCTATGAAATGAATTCGAAGGTCATCAGCGCTTCCGACGAAATGCTATCCACAACCTCCAATCTGCGCAGGTAGACATGATGCGATCCCTTATCCGGAAATGGCTGGTGATCAAAGCGATAGCGCTCTCCTGTGCCGGCCTGTCATTTGCCGCGCCCGCATTCGCCGCCATCGAAATGCAACTGACGCCCGTACTGGCGCAACCGCTGGCGCGAGGCGAAATCATCCGCGAAGACAGCATCACCGACAGGGAAATGCGCCGCTCGCCCGCCGGCATCGATTACATCACCGACCGCGAGGCGCTGATCGGCATGGCGGCGAAGCGCCCTCTGCGCGCGGGCGTTCCGCTTCGCCTCGTTGATATCGCACAGCCGCATATCATCAAAAAAGGCGAACAGGTTACGGTGGCCTTCGAGTCTCCGGGCCTCAGCCTCTCCGTCCGGGGCAAGGCGCTGGAAGACGGCGTTTACGGTCAATCCATCCGCGTCATGAATACACAGACAAACCGCACCTTCGAAGGCGTCGCATGGGCTGCCGGATATGTTCTGGTTTCACCGCCAGCATCGCGGCCATCCCTGCTTCCGGGAAATGCGGCCCAAAGCCAGGCCCAGTCCGAATAAATAATAGATGGATCATCATCTCATGCCCGAACATTATACGCAGAGCCTCCCCCAACAGCGGAAATTCATCGCGGGCGCAGCGCTTTTGCGCGGGGCGCTGCTGATGGCGATGATGGGGCTGGGCGCCTGCGCCGGTACGGCCGAGCGGATTAAATCCATCGGCAGCCCGCCGCCCATGACTCCGCTTGAAGGCGTCAAGGCCCGCGTGCCGCAGGCAACCCAGGTGAACCTGCCCATGCCCGCCGTGGAAAGTTTTTCAACACAGCCCAATTCACTGTGGAAAACCGGCTCGCGGGCGTTTTTCAAGGATCAGCGGGCCACGAAAATCGGCGACATTCTGACCGTCAGCATCAATATCACAGACAGCGCCAAGGTGGATAACGCCACAACACGCACCCGCACCGCCAGGGAGGGCGCCGCGGCCAATGCCCTGCTGGGTTTTGAAACCCAGCTGAACGAATTTCTGCCCAACGCGGTTAATCCGGAAAGCCTGATAGACGCGGAATCTTCCAGCAATAATAGCGGCAAGGGCACGGTGGACCGCAAGGAAGCCATCAACACCACAGTGGCTGCGATCATCACCCAGATTCTGCCCAACGGCAATCTGGTCATTCAGGGGCGTCAGGAAGTGCGCATCAATTTCGAAATCCGCGAGATCATGATCTCCGGCGTGGTGCGCCCCGAAGACATCAGCAACCAGAATACGATCCAGCATAGCCAGATCGCCGAAGCCCGCATTTCCTATGGCGGCCGCGGCCAGTTGACCGATGTGCAGCAGGCGCGCTACGGGCAACAGCTCTTCGACGTCATCTCCCCGTTCTGATCCCATCAGGCTTCCTCCCGCTTCCAATCCTGTCCGTCATGCCGCTGCAACACGCCGCCTGATGGACAAGACCCGCTTGGCTTTCAGCCTGAATCATCACATCTTCCCGTATTAAGCCCTGCACACTTCCCATTTCCGTTCATAGTTAATTTTTGGCGGAATTCCGCGCTTGTTAGGACTTTATAAATTAGTTAGTCTGGCTTCATCCGGTCTGCGGATTGTGTGATGGCTATCGCTGGCTATTGAATAACGGATGGGCCATATTCGCAATCGGGTAAACAGATTTTAACCATGGTTTGTTCCAAAGATTGCCTCAACCAAAGATTAACAAAGATTAACCGCGTAGTTCT
>JAHHGO010000032.1 GCA_023252275.1 Alphaproteobacteria bacterium | reverse complement strand
CGGTGGCGGCTTTATGTCGGCAATACTTGAAGGCGGCATGCGCGCCATGAGTGTGGTGGTTTCTCCCGAAACGGGCGCGGGCGGCTTTATTTTGCCGGGCGATCGCGTCGATGTGCTTCTTAGCCGTGAAGCGAATGTCGAGGATGAGAAGGGCAATAACGCCAAGGCTGTTGTCAGTGAAACAGTTCTGGAGAATGTCCGCACACTGGCGATTGACCAGACCGTGAACGACCCCGCAGCCGGCGGCGCCAGTAGTGAAACACAGACCAGTTCCTTGATCGGTAAAACCGCAACGCTGGAGCTGACGCCGGCTCAGGCGCAAACCCTGTCAAAGTCCGTCGCCAGTGGAACCCTGTCTTTGGCGCTGCGCAGCCTTGAAAGAAAAGAAGATCCTGAATTTGCCGCGCGCGAAGCCGAGGCCGCGGCGGCATTAGAGGCCGAACGTTCGAAATCCAAATCAATCTCCGTAATCCGTTACGGCGCGCCCGGCCAGATCCGGCCCAGATAGAAGATGCTTTTGAATATGCGTATAACCATGCGGCATGAAGTTTTGAGCAAAGTCAGCAAAGTCCTTGGGGGATTGGCTGCATTACTGCTTGTTGGAATCAGCTTTCCCCTGCAGATGGCGCACGCCGCTGATCCGGATGCGCCCATCCGTGAAACCACCGCCGCGCCGCCGGTTACGATGAAAATCGATGGCAGCAAGGTGCGCATCATTGCCGATGACCAGGAAAGCACCGCGGCCCGCCATCAGATCAAGCTTGAGCGTGGCAAAGCCGCCATTGTTGAATTACCGAAAGACGCCCGCGATATTCTGGTTTCGGATCCCGCCATTGCCGATGCGCGTGTTCGCACACCCCGGCAGGTCTATGTGATAGGCACCGCCATCGGCGCCACCAATATAATCTTTTTTGACGAACATGGCGTGCAGATACTTAACCTTGAACTGCTGGTTCAGCTTGACGCAAAAGGCGCGACAGAGGCGCTGCAACGGCATTTCCCGGACAGCAATCTGCGGGTTGAATCGCTGAACAACAATCTGGCAATCAGCGGACGGGTGCCGAATGTCGCCGCATCCGAGCGGGCTTTGGCGATCGTGCGGCGCTACGTGGACAAGGAAGAAAATGTCGTCAATCTGCTGGCGGTTGAAGGCGATGATCAGGTGCTGCTGAAGGTTCGCGTCTCGGAAATGCAACGCAATGTTATTAAACAACTGGGCGTCGATCTGTTTGGAACACTTAACAGGGGCGGCGGCAGTGTATTTCGCGGCGCAACCGCAAACCAGTTTAATGTGGCGGGCAGTTTGCTTGGCGGCTTGACTGCCGGCGCCAATAAAACCGTGCCAGGTCCAGGCGGTGATCCTTTTGGGGCATTTGGCGGCGTGGCCGTCTCCACAAATTCCATCTCCGGTGTTTTGCAGGCGCTGGAACGCAACGGCCTTGCGCGCATACTGGCGGAACCAAGCTTAACGGCGATTTCCGGCGAATCGGCCAAGTTTTTAGCGGGCGGCGAATTCCCGGTTCCCGTGGGGCGTGACCGGGACGGAAATATTACCATCGAGTTCAAGCCTTTCGGCGTTGGTCTTGGCTTTACGCCGGTGGTGTTGGGTGACGGGCGGATTAGTCTTCGACTTTCGACGGAAGTCAGCCAGATTTCAAACGAACAGGCCGTGACGCTTCAGGGCCTGGTAATTCCCGGCCTTTCTGTCCGCCGCGCCGAAACCTCGGTTGAACTTCCCAGCGGCGGCAGTCTGGTGATCGCGGGTCTTCTGCAAAACGATATTCAAAAAAGTATTGACGGGATTCCAGGTTTGAAAGACGTGCCCATTCTGGGTTCGCTGTTCCGCAGTAACGATTTTCAGAATAACGAAACCGAACTGGTCATTGTCGTCACGCCTTATCTTGTGAAAAGCGTGAACGAGGATCAGCTCCGGCTTCCCACCGACGGATTTACCCCCGCCAGCGATTTTGATTCTTATTTTCTTGGACAATTGCATGGGGTGTACAAGCGCAAGCCGGCCCCGGGAACATCCCTGCAGGGGCCGTATGGCTACATCATGGAGTAATCGGACATGTTGCGCATGCGTATGAAACGTCCATTCGTAGAACAGCGCTTCGGCGCGATGCTCGCTCTGCTGTTGCTTGGCGGCCTTGCCGGCGGTTGTTCAAACAGCACCATGATGCTGCATCAGGCCACGCCGCAGCCGAGTGTGAAGCAGAAATATCCCATCATGGTTGAACCGCATCAGGAAACAATGCAGCTGTCGCCGGTTCTGGCCGGTAAGTCTCTGACGAATTCGGACGCCCGGATAATAAACGATTTTGCGGGGGCATTCCTTCATAATGGTCATGGCCCGCTGGCAATCATTTTGCCGAATATCCCGGATACGCCGCAGATGCGCGGACAGGTTCAGGCGATAAATGAGATTTTGGCCGCGCGCGGTGTTCCGGCCTCGCGCATTGAATGGCGTATCGCAACGCCGGGCGCCGCCGCAATGCCGGCCCCAGCGGCCAATACCGCCGGGTCCGGAGGCAATGCCAGCCCGCTTATTTTCAGTTTTACCCGCTACGTCGCGTCCGTCGAACGTGAATGCGGTGACTGGGAAAAGGATTTCACCAGTAATCGTGATAACCACACCTGGTCCAATTTTGGCTGCTCGGCGCAGCATAATCTTGCCGCGATGGTGTCGGATCCGCTTGATCTGAAGCAGCCCCGCCCTACTACGCCGGTCGATGTTGACCGCCGCAAGGTTGTGATCAAGTCTTACAGAGAAGGACAGGCAACGGCTACCGAGCGGACGGTTGCGGAAAAAGGCACTGTGAGCGAAGTGGCGAAATGAGCGACGCAGCAACCCCCAAGGGCGGCGAAAACGTTACCACGGGCAGCCAGCCTATCCCGCGCATAACCCTGCATGCCTTTATGGAAAAGGCTGTGGACAGGCAAAATCTGTCCGCCGCTTGCAGCGACCGGCGCATGGTGCGGGTGACCAACGAGGTGCATGAAGGCAGCGTTGCCAATGCGGCCGAACATTATTCCGATCAGCCAACGCCGAACCTGCTAATCGTGGATGTCCCGCAGGATCGCGAAAAGGCTTTCGCCTATCTGCAAACCCTTGCTGAAGCCTGTGATCCAGGCACCCAGGTTGTGGTCGTTGGGACGCTGAATGATGTCGGCGTGTACCGTGATTTCATGCGTCAGGGCATTAGCGAATACCTGGTCAGCCCTGTCAGTTCTGTGCAGTTTATTGAAACCATCGCCAATATATACGCCAATCCGGGCGCGCAGCCCCTGGGCAAGGTGCATTGTTTCGCCGGCGTGAAAGGTGGTGTCGGCTCCAGCACGATCGCCCATAATGTCGCCTGGCACATGGCTGAAACATTGGGTGAAAGCACGGTGGTGCTTGATCTTGATCTGGCGTTTGGCACGCTGGGACTGAATTTCAATCATGATGGCGGCAAGGGTATCACAGAAGCCCTGCTGGAGCCGGACCGGCTGGATGATGTGCTGCTCGAAAGATTACTGTTCAAGGCCTACGATAAGCTGGCTTTGTTCACTGCCCCGGCTTCGCTTGATGCCGGGTTTGATCCGGCTCCCAAGGCGCTTGAAAAGGTGCTGGATGTCGTGAAGGCGAATTTCGCCCATATCATTATCGATCTGCCGCATAGCTGGGCGGGGTGGGCGCGGGGCGTAATCCTGGCCAGCGACGAAATTGTGCTTTCTATGACGCCGGACCTGACAAGCCTGAGAAACGCCAAGAGCCTGAATGATTTTCTGATCTCTCAGCGTCCTAATGACGTTGCCCCGCGAATTGCCCTCAATATGATGGAAGCCCCAAAAAGGCCCGAAATTCCCGTAAAGGAAATTTCCGACACGCTTGGCGCCGCGCCGGCGGCTATTTTGGGTTATGATAACGTTTTGTTCGGAACCGCAGCCAATAATGGTCAAATGGCCAGTGAGGTGGATGCGAAGAACAAAAACTCCCTGGCGCTACTGGATCTTGCTAATATACTTGCGCGGCGGGGTCTCGGCCATTCCGCCATCGCCGCCGCCAAGGATACATCTCCATTAGCGCCGCTACTGGCGCTTTTGAAAGGCCTGAAGGCTTAAAATATTATGTTCGGCAAGCGTACGGATACCAAGCCAAAGTCCGCGCTGGTCAACGCCAAGGATACTCCTCCGGCGGCTGAGGGAGCTGGCGCGGAAAAACCGCAGGCTCCTGTTCCCGCGGCGCCAGCGCCGGAACCGGCTCAGATGAATCTGGAGCCGCTGGGGGGTGACAATGCCCGCTCCGAGCAATATTACCAGCTTAAGACCAGTATCTTTAACGCGCTGATCGATACGGTTGATCTGGCGCAGATGGCGGCGCTTGAAACCGACGCCGCGCGCGAGGAAATTGGCGATATCGTCACTGAAATCATCGCGGTAAAAAGCCTTGTTCTCAGTGTTTCCGAACAGCAGCGCCTGATTGCCGATATCTGCAATGACGTGCTGGGCTATGGCCCGCTGGAGCCGCTGCTGGCGCGCGATGATATTGCCGACATTATGGTCAATGGCGCGGCGCTTACATTCATCGAAGTCAATGGCAAGATCGAGAAAGCGGGGATCAAGTTTCGCGATAACGCCCAGCTTATGAACATATGCCAGCGCATCGTCAGCCAGGTTGGCCGCCGCGTCGATGAATCCAGCCCGATCTGCGACGCCCGTCTTGCGGATGGCTCGCGTGTTAACGTGATCGCGCCGCCGCTGGCGATTGATGGCCCCGCGCTGACGATCCGCAAATTCAAAAAGGACAAGCTCAAACTTAGCGATCTGGTGAATTTCGGCGCGATCTCCCGGCCCGGCGCGACCATTCTCGAAATCGTCGGCGCGATACGCTGCAATGTGATTATTTCCGGAGGCACAGGTTCGGGCAAGACCACATTGCTGAACTCTCTTTCGGCTTTCGCCGCAAATGATGAACGCATCATTACCTGTGAAGACACGGCCGAATTGCAATTGCAGCAGCCGCATGTGGTGCGTCTGGAAACAAGGCCGCCAAATCTTGAAGGCGCGGGCGAAATTTCGATGCGCGATCTGGTGAAAAACTGTCTGCGTATGCGTCCTGAACGGATCATCGTCGGCGAAGTGCGCGGGCCCGAGGCGTTTGATCTGTTGCAGGCGATGAATACAGGGCACGATGGTTCAATGGGCACATTGCATGCCAACACGCCCCGCGAAGCCATCGGCCGTATTGAAAGTATGATCACCATGGGCGGTTTCAGCCTTCCCGCCAAAACCATTCGTGAAATGATTGTTTCAGCCGTGGACGTTGTTGTGCAGGCGCAGCGCCTTCGCGATGGTTCGCGCCGTATCGTCAGTGTAACCGAGATTATCGGTATGGAAGGCGATGTGGTTATCACCCAGGAAGTTCTGTCCTATGAGGTGCTCGGTGAAGACGCGAAGGGAAAACTTGTCGGCATGCACAAGCCTGGCGAAGTGGGCATTCCAAAATTCATGGAAAAGGCGCGCTATTATGGGCTGGGTGACAAACTTTCCGAGGCCATGGAGGAGTTGAACGATATTTACACGCGGGAAAAACCCAATGCCCTGTCGCGGGTTGTCCGTTAGAACGGTGCGCGATTGGATGTCATTTAGGAATATCGTTCGGATAGATCTTCAAGTCCGGTATTTTTATCGCACTATGGGCAAGAGCTGATCATGGACCCAAATACGCTGATCATCATTTCAGCCATTCTTGCCGCTCTCAGCGCCGGAGGCATAGGCTATGCCGTGTTCGGCAGAAAGATTGAAGAAAGTGACCGTATACGCAACCGTGTGGCGGCCATAGGCGGCGCAAGGGGCTCAACCGGCGTGCGCGGGCGCGAACAGCAGCGCGGCGCGGGCGGCGGAAAACGCAATTTACAGGCCGCGCTAAAGGACCTTGAGGCAGCACGCCAGGGGCAGAAGAAGCGCCCGAATATGCGTCAGATGTTTGCCCAGGCCGGCGTGGAATGGACCGAACAGAATTTTATCATTGGCTCCATCGTGGCGGGTAT
This sequence comes from Alphaproteobacteria bacterium, assembly GCA_023252275.1. Lineage (GTDB taxonomy): Bacteria > Pseudomonadota > Alphaproteobacteria > UBA11222 > UBA11222 > UBA11222. Next base: position 15,483 of record JAHHGO010000032.1, on the reverse strand, counting down.
TGTGGTGTTTCTCGTGATGCTGACCTTGGGCTACGGCATGTTGCTGGGCATTCCGGCGGGGTTTGCCGCCGGCTTTGGCGCGCCCAGATGGGTGCTTGGTTATCTGGCCAAAAAGCGCCAAACGGAATTTTCGGAACAGTTTGTCAATGGCGTGGACGTAGTTGTGCGGGGCGTCAAGGCCGGCCTGCCCATTGGCGAATGCATGGCGATCATCGCGCGCGAAAGCCCTGATCCGCTGGGCAGCGAGTTTCGCACGCTGGTCGAGGGGCAAAAGCTTGGCGTTAGCCTGACATCCGGTCTGGAACGCATGATGGAGCGCATGCCAAGCACCGAACTAAACTTTTTTGTCATTGTGCTGACGATTCAGGGGCAATCCGGCGGCAATCTTTCGGAAGCGCTCGGAAATTTGTCAACTGTTTTGCGCGAACGCAAGCTGATGAAGGCTAAAATCCAGTCAATGTCCTCGGAAGCGAAAGCCTCTGCGATGATCATAGGCGCCCTTCCGATTCTGGTTGGCGCCGCCATGTTCTTCATTGCTCCGGAACATATCGGATTACTGTTTTCAACTACGATGGGCAATATGATGGTTGCCGGCGGGCTTAGCGTCATGGGACTTGGTATTTTCGTCATGCACAAGATGATCAATTTTGATTTTTAGAGAAAAAACAGAATGAACCTTGTCGCATCCTATATGAATGTCCAGTTTTTGATTACGCTGCTTACCTTTGTTGCGGCGCTGGGCGCCATTGTTTCCATTGCCATGCCCTATTTGCAGCAGGACCGTCTGGGGGACAGGCTGAAGCTTGTGTCGGAGCGCCGTGATGAATTAAAAGCTCAGGCGCGCAGTGAACGCGACAGCAGAAAAAGCAAAATTCGTCCGACCGCCAGCAGTTATATGCAGCAGGTGGTTGACCGTCTTAGCCTGCGAAAGATTCTCGAATCACCGGAAACGCGTATCGCACTGGCGCAGGCCGGCCTGAGGGGGCAGGCGCCGCTCATCACCTTTCTGTTTTTCCGTCTGGTGATGCCCGTGCTCGTTTTCATTGGCGCGTTTGTTTATCTTCTGATCACGGACAATTTTGCCGGCAATATGACGGCAAAGCTGGCCGTGTCGCTGGCGGCGGGCGGTATCGGCTTCTATTTGCCGAATGTCTATTTGCAGAACCTGATCGTCAAGCGCCAGCAGGCTATTACGCGCGCCTTTCCCGATGCGCTTGACCTGCTGCTGATCTGCGTTGAAGCTGGTATGACGATCGAGGTGGCGTTTGGCCGCGTGGCCAGGGAAATTGGCGGATCGTCGATAGAACTGGCTGAGGAACTGGGCCTCACCACGGCCGAACTGGCCTATTTGTCAGAGCGCCGCACAGCGCTCGAAAATTTTGCCCAGCGCACCGGACTGGAAGGCGTCAAGGCGGTTGTTACCTCGCTAATTCAGTCGGAGCGCTATGGTACGCCTTTAGGGCAAACTCTGCGGGTCATGTCGCAGGAAAACCGTGATTTGCGCATGGCCGCCGCCGAAAAGAAAGCCGGCGCATTGCCCGCCCAGTTGACGATCCCGATGATTGGCTGCTTTCTGCCTGTGCTGTTTCTCGTCATTCTGGGGCCCGTGGCCATTACCTTGATGAATAAATAGGGCCACCACCCCATACGCTCAGCATTCACTGACTGTTATTCCAGCCATTTGCGGCCGGCATCTATTCCAGCCGCAGACTTTCAAAATAAGCCATATTATTTTGCGCCATATTGTTGGGCAGATCCGCCTGACTTAATTGTGATGCCCCCTTGACATCACCATGCATCGCCAGAAGAAGTGACAGGTTCTGCCTTATTTGTATATTCGCGTTAGGGGCCTGCGTGGCGCGTTGCAACAGTGTGACGGCTTCCTCATGATGGCCGGCCAGCGCATGGTTCAACGCCAGATTATTGAGCACGACGGGATTATCCGGGGAAAGCTTTAGCGCCTTCTCATAGGCCAGACGGGCGTCCCCTGACCGGCCAAGGCGATCAAGGATCACCCCGTGCGCGGAATGTACCGGCCACTCGGCATTGGGGGCCTCTGACGCCTTGGTAATATCGGCCAGCGCCAGTTCGGCATTGCCGGATGCGGCATAGGACTTTGCGCGTTCGGCCAGCAGCGCGGCATTGCCGGGATTGCTTCTGAGCGCATCGTTCAGCACATTGATGGCGTCCCCCGGACTGTTGGCGTACCGCATATTATAGGCGCATTGCAGGGCAAAATTCAGATCACCGGGATTTTCCTGATACAGGGCCAGCCAATAGGTGGCGGCCTCCCTATATTCTTTATTAGAGGATGATTTGATCGCTGCTTCCTGCAAGTAAGGCTTCAGCGAGAGCGGGTCCTCACGGGTGTCTGCAACCATTTTTGATTGGGAGGAAGACGCAGAAGACATGGACGGGTTTGTTTTTGCAGGGCCGCTATTACATGCCTGCAGCAAGGCGGTGGCCAACATGCCAAGGAGGATAAGGGATTTCTGACTCATAACGCCCTTTCTCTGGAAAATCCTGGGGAGTTCCCATCTGTGAATTGAAACCCAGCAGACCCCCGCAGGCTGTCCCACCCGGCGACTGCGCCGTCTGAGGTGAAGCTGGAATCACTCGCATCTCTATATACTATATCTGCTCAGGTTTAGTTACTGCCTCATTAACACTATTGAATGAAATGTAATTCTGCATAATCGCTTCGAATTTTCCGTGGGCGGCATCGAAAAATTCATGGGTACGGCAAACCTTAGCGGCCCCTGTCAGGGCCGCTAAGGTTTACTTGGAGAATTATGCTTCAATGCCTTAAAACTGATTGGCCAAAGCCATGTTCTAATACTATTAATACTGGCTAACTGAAACAGCCTGTTAATATTTCGGGTTTAGACATTTAGGTTCACTTAAGGAACAACGGGATCGCCATGCCAAAAACTTCGATCAAATTCGTCAGGGTGCATTGTGAATTGGCCTCAAGCCGTGTCGACAGGCCTGTCAGGCGCGAGGTGCGGCTTATTGGCGCTTTCGTGATGTTTCTGTCATCGCTGCTGGTCATGATGAGTTTTTCAACCACGGCCTGGTCCGCCAATGAGGAATCCATCGGATATTTTCAGGAAGCCCAGAAGGCCATAAAGGACGGCAACGCCAAAGAGGCCATTATCCATCTGAAAAATGCCGTTCGCGCCGATCCCGATAATATTGATGCGCGCTTGATGCTGGGACAGTTCAATATTCAGCGTGGCGATCTTGCCGGCGCGGAAAAGGAATTCAGGGAAGCGCGCAACAGAGGCATGGCGGATGAAAAAGTATTGTCTCTTCTCGGCCAGAGCATGCTCATTCAGGGAAAGGCAAAAGAGCTGCTGGCGGAAATCCCGGCGGATACCCTGAAAGGCGTTAACAAAATTACCGCGCATATACTTCGCGCACGGGCCTATCTGGCGCTTAATGATGTTCCCAACGCCCAGAAGGAATTGGATATTGCGCGCCCGGATTCTTTAGAAAATGCGCAGTTTCATACAGCTGACGCCGAATTTCTGCAACGCCAGGGTGATTATCCCGCTGCGGAAAAAGCCGCTGACAGGGCTATCGCCATTGATCCCAAGTACGGTCTGGCGCTATGGCTGAAGGGAGAATTGCGCCGGGCGCAAAAAGATCTTCCAGGTTCGCTGGAAGCTTATAACAAGGCGTTGGAGATAGACAAAAACTCCATGCAGGTGTTGCTGGGCCGGGCCTATGTATATCTCGGGCTTAACCGTCCAGAAGAGGCTGAGGCCGATGCTGACGCAATTCTGAAGCGCGTCCCGCAAATGCCTATGGCATTATACATCAAGGCCGTGTTGCAGTCGCAACGGGGTGAAACGGAAAAGGCTCTGCAAACTCTGCAGCCTGTAGAATTCCGGATGGCGGCATTCATGCCGGCGGTTTTCCTTCTGGCTAATCTGAATTTGAAGCTGGACCGCCTTGAGGGCGCGATGAGCTATGCTAAGCGCTATCAGGCGGCGAATGAAAACAGGCCTGAGGCCATTAAGCTTCTTGCAGCAGTGTATTTGCGGCAGAAAAATTATCCAGAAGCCGTAAAAATCCTGCAACCTTACGAAGAGGTTGAGGAATTCAAGAAAGACACTGTCTATCTGCAATTGCTGGGCAACAGCTATCTGGCAAGTTCAAACTATACAGCCGCCGCCGGGGTTTTCAAAACACTTCAGAAGTTGAATCCGGATGACGCCAATGTGCGTGAGCAGCTGGCGATAACCAGCCTTGGGCTTGGCGAACAGGATGACGGAGTGCGTGAACTGGAGGCAATGACAGAAGGCGAAGGTGGTTCGGACCGTGTCAATCTGCTTCTCATTATCACCCATTTGCGCAACAAGGAGTTTGTCAAGGCCGAGGAAGCCGCTTTAAATTATGTCAAACACCGCGAAGACAGTGCAATGGCGCATAATTTGCTGGGTTCGGTCTATCTGGCGCAGAACAAACGCACCGAGGCGCGAGCCGCTTTCGACACTGCACTAAAGAAGGATGCGAGCTTTTCCCCCGCTGTGCTGAATCTCTCGCAACTTGAGCGGATGGAAAATCAGCGAGATAAGGCCAAGAGCCTGCTGACTGAATATTTGAAAAACAACAAGCCAAATGAACGTGTGTTGACGCAGCTTGCGGAAATTTCCATAGCCGAAAAGGATATGGAGGGAGCGCTGGCATTGCTTCAGCAGGCTGTGGACAGTGACCCGAAATCCCAAACGGCGCGCTTGCGCCTGGTTGAAATGCAAGTGAGGCTGGAAAAATATGAAACGGCGCTACAAACAGCATCGGAGCTGGCTGCGATGGCGCCTGAATCACCGAGTGTTTTAAACGCGCTGGCGCAGGTGCAGATTCTCAACAAACAGTTGGCCAGCGGTATTTCCACCTATCGCAAATTGGTGTCCATCGCCCCCAAGGCGCCAATGGGGCAGTTGCTGCTTGGCAGAGCGCTATTAATGAATAAAAACGTTGCCGAGGCGAAGACCGCATTTGATACGGCCATCAGCCTTGCGCCCAATATGCCGGACGCAAGAGCGGAACGGATTGGGGCGGAGATGAGTGATTCGGGTGTAGACGCCGCAATTAAGCTGGCCGAAAAATATCGGGATGAAAAGCCGGAAAACCCGTTGTTCCATGTTCTGCTTGGCGATGTGTATATGCGCGGCGAAAAATTTTCCGAGGCCGGCGCTTCTTTTGAGATAGCCCAACAGCTTCAGCCTAGCGGCAATGTTTTCCGCCGGCTGTATGTCGCGCAGGTCAGATCCGGAAAACAGGATGAGGCATTTAAACTCCTTCAGGAGTGGGTGAAAAAGACGCCTGATGACTGGGAAACCCGGCTTGTTTACTCCACGGAACTTATCCGTCGCGGCAATACGGAACAGGCCATACTGGAGAATGAAGCGCTGAACGAGAAGCTGCCGGGGCGTCCGTTGATTCTTAACAATCTGGGCTGGCTCTATTCCCGTAAGGGAGATCCGCGCGGCCTGGAGCTTGTACGCACTGCTCATGAGCTGGCGCCTAAAGCGCCTGAGATTCAGGATACCTACGGCTGGATGCTGGTAAAAGAGAAGAAGCTCGACGAAGGGCTGAAACTTCTTGATAGCGCTGCCAAGGCGCTGCCAGAATCAGCCGAGGTGCAGTATCATTTTGCAGCGGCTCTGGCGGAGAGTGGAAAAAAGATTGAAGCAAGGGATATACTCACGCGCATACTTGCCGATAAATCTGAATTCGATGAGCGCAAGGACGCCGAAGCGCTCTTGCAAACGCTAAAAGCGGGCTAAATGCAGGCGCCATCGATATGGGAAGCGGTTGCAAAGCCTGCCAAATATCGATGGCGTAATTTTTCAGTTCATTGGTTTTCCCGGATCCTGACTATTACTGCTGGAGCAGACGAATTCTTTTGAAACTCCTGACTTTCTCATCCTTGTACCCCAATTCTGTACAGCCATCTCAGGGTATCTTCGTTGAAAACCGGCTGCGCGAACTGCTGGCCAGCGGCAAAGCGGAATCGCGCGTGCTCAGCCCTGTTCCCTGGGCGCCATGGGGCAGCCGGTTTCTGTCAAGTTATGCAACGTTTCGCAAGATAGAAGCCCGCGCGGAACGGCATGGAATTCCGGTGACCTATCCAAGATTTTTTCTGATACCCAAAATCGGCATGACGCTTGCGCCAACAACAATGTTTCTGTCCTTGTACCGCTCAGTACGCAAACTAATAGATGACGGATATGATTTTGATCTGATCGACGCGCATTATTTTTATCCGGACGGGGTGGCCGCCGCGATCATCGGCCGCATGTTGAACAAACCGGTTGTGATTACCGCGCGTGGAACCGACATCAATCTTATTCCAGACTATCCATTACCTCGCCGCCAGATTCTGTGGGCGGCAGAACAGGCTGCCGGGCTGATCACGGTGTGCCAGGCGCTGAAAGACACAATGGTCAAGATGGGGGTTGCCGAAAACAAGATTTTTACGCTCCGCAATGGCGTGGATCTTGTGCGTTTTCATCCAGGTGATCGCGCAGAAGCCAGAAAAGCATTTGGCGCATCGGGAAAAACCCTGTTGTCTGTTGGACATCTGATTGAGCGCAAAGGGCATGATCTGGTCATTCGCGCGATGACCGAACTGCCGGATTATCACCTGCTGATTGCCGGGGATGGGCCCGAACGCGAGAATTTGCAATCTCTGGCGCAACAGCTTGGAGTTAACCGGCGGGTGCGTTTTCTGGGCGGCGTGCGTCCGGAAAATATGTGTCAGCTATACAATTCGGGTGATGCGCTGATACTGGCCTCCAGCCGCGAGGGCTGGGCCAATGTGCTTTTGGAGGCGATGGCTTGCGGCACACCGGTGGTAGCCTCTAATGTCTGGGGTACGCCCGAGGTCGTCACCGGCCCTGAAGCCGGGGTTCTGATGCCCGAACTTACGCCACAGGGAGTTGTTCATGGTGTGCGCACCCTGTTTGCGCAACTGCCTGAGCGTACTGCAACAAGGCGTTACGCCGAGGGTTACGGCTGGGGACCTACTACGGAAGGGCAATTGGCTCTGTTTCAGGAGATCCTGAAACATCGCTAAATCATAATTTACCATTATTGCGAATTAGGTGATTGTGATCACTTTCTGAAATTTCACTCCAAGTTTATATCATAGCAGTAAATGCGTAATATGCTTTTAGTACAATGTTGCCTGCAGGGGGCCGTAATGGGCTGTTCAGGCAGATAGGCCAGGATACGGGGAAAAATGTATTCTAAAAGAATGATAGTGATCGGAGCGGCGGACCTGTCGATCCTGCTGGTATCGATCCTGCTTGGCTTGCTTTCGTCGCAAGCGGGCTTGGGCGCATACCATGACTGGCTGGCTGCACCATCAATAGAATGGACCGCCTATATCATCGTCATTATAGGCTGCCTCATTTGCATGGGACTGTACAATCCCGACTATATGTTTGACATGCGTGAGGCGGTCACGCGGCTTATTGCAGGGTTTCTGGTTGCATTTATCGCCGTCTCCATCCTTTTGGGCCTAGTAAAGACCCACCCGGCGCTGCAACAGGCGCTTCCCGCTGCAATGGCGCTTAGTTTTGCCGGATTATTGATCATCCGGTTCACGGCCAGTCATGGCTTCGTTTCTCAGTTTCTGAAACGCCGAATTCTGGTGCTTGGGGCCGGTGTGCGCGCCCAGCGTATAGAGACCGAGGTGCGTAAAAAGCGTGGCCATTGCGGTTTTTTTCCAATTGCCTATATCCCCACATCGCCTGATGAGAGAGGCGTATCGGTTGTGAAACTCATTGATGATCCAATTGATCTGAACAGTTTCTGTAACGAGGCCGGGATTGATGAAATTGTGATTGCCGTGGATGAACGGCGCGGGACCATGCCGATTGATATGTTGCTCGAATGCCGCATGAGCGGACGCAGGATCACCGCCGTGACTGATTTTATTGAACGCGAGGCGGGCCAGGTCGAACTTGATGGCCTATATCCAAGCTGGCTGGTTTTCTCACAGGGTGCAGCGCGCGGCGGAATTGACCGTTTCTTCAAGAGGGTTGTGGATATTGTCACCAGCAGTATCCTTCTTTTCGTGACACTGCCGGTCACGCTGGCTACCGCTCTGCTGATATTACTGGATGATGGCTATCCGGTTTTCTATCGTCAAACCCGGACGGGACTTAACGGCAAGGTTTTCGAAGTAGTGAAATTCCGCAGCATGCGCAATGATGCCGAGAAAGATGGCGTTGCAAAATGGGCGACGAAGGATGATGACCGGGTCACCCGCATTGGCCTTTTCATCCGCAAGACCCGCATTGATGAGATACCTCAGATCTATAATGTTCTAAGCGGCGACATGAGCTTTGTCGGACCGCGGCCGGAACGCCCTTCCATCGTAGCGGATCTCGAGGATAAAATTGCTTTCTTCAAATACCGGCATGTTGTGAAACCCGGCATTACCGGCTGGGCTCAGGTCAACTATCCCTATGGCGCAAGTATAGAAGATGCGCGGGAAAAATTGAAATATGACCTTTACTACGTCAAGAATGAGTCTGTTGTGCTGGATTTTCTTATTTTGATGGAAACCGTGCGCGTCATCTTCTGGCCTGACGGAGCGCGCTGAATTCTAGCAGAAGCGCCAATTATCTTCTTTCCTGAGTCTGTATTATTGTGAAATAGTCTCCTGCCGTCCCCTGTCTGTGGGACCGTGACAACTGGCCCCGATCAGTGAGGGCTGGAACAGGCTGCGGCTCGCTGCGGCTGAATAATGGGGAGATTGCCATGTTTTATGGATGGATTATTTTAGCAACGCTCAGCAGCATATATTTTCTGGCCATCAGCACAGTGGTGTATGGCTTAAGCATCGTCATCCCGGAAATGGTCAAGGATATGGGCTGGTCCCGTTCTGAAGCCAGCCTGGGATTTTCCATTCTTGTTCTGGCGTTGGGCCTGCTTGGGCCGGTGGCGGCCATGGTGTTGCGCCTCTTGGGCGCCAGGCTCATGATGGGAATTGGCGGGGTGATTGCCATGGCGGGCGCCATCGGAAATTTTTATTCGAATTCCCTGATGCAATATTATGCCGTCATCCTGATTATGGCGGTTGGTGCGGCGATGCTGGGCGGGGTGGCCTGCACCCACACGCTGGCAAACTGGTTCGCGCGCAAACGCGCGCTGGCGCTGGGTGTTTTCTTGTCGATGGGCGGCATTGGCGCGTTCATTGCGGCGCCGGCCATTTCAATGCTGGTTCAGCAGTCCGGCAACTGGCGTCACGCCTGGCTGGTGATGGCGTGCACCACATTACTCGGGTCGCTTCTGGCTGTTCTGTTTGTGCGTAATGACCCGGCGGACATCGGAACATTTATTGACGGGATTGACCCGGCGCTTGCCAGCACAAACCCGGAAGCTGCCCCGCCGCCACGTGTATATCAAACAGACATTGCCTGGGAAGTGAAGGACGCGTTTTTTACGCTGCCTTTCTGGATTACCATCTTTGCCGCCGCCGCCGCGGTGTTTGGCTTCCTGGCGGTTAATAGCCAGGGCGTAATGCATCTGACGGACAAGGGCATATCCCCGATTACGGCCGCGGCCGCTATTGGCATCGTTGGCCTGTTGGGCGCTGGCGGCAGGCTGGTCAGCGGGTTTCTTGGGGACCGGCTTGATCCGCGATATTTACTTGCGGGCGGCCTGGCGGCGGAATTGGCGGCGATCGTTCTGCTGATTTATGCGGACACGGTGTTTATGACCTATGCCTGTGCTATTCTTTTGGGCGCGGGCAACGGCATAGCCATTGTGGCCAGTCCGGCTTTGGTGGCGAATTACTATGGCAGCAAGAACTATGCGGGTATGATTGCCGTGCATGGACTGGTAGTTATTGTCATTGGCGCTTTGGGGCCAATCGTGGCCAGCAAGGTGTTCGAATCCCTCGGCAGCTACACGCCTGTGTTTTTGAGTATTGCTGCGGTATCCATGATTCCGGTACTGGCTACATTGTGGATGCGCCCGCCACAGCATAAGGAAGCCGTCATCCAGTCGTTGCAGGGGGCTCAGTAATCATACGCGCCTGATGGGCTGTCACATCACGCTCAAGCTCAAGGAGCATTAATATTCTGCCGGCTCGCTATTACAGCCGGTCATAGCGGGTTATAGTTTTGACTTATCAGGCAGCTATACATCTGTCTTTGTGTCATTTGCGATGATCGGTATGATCCCTGCACTGGTTCTTTTTGTTATGCGCCCGCCTGTGCCAGCTTTGGCGCAAGACGTGACGTTAACCCCTCCACTAGGCGTAAAGGATGAAAGATGTCGCTTTTTGATCTGACAGGAAAGGTCGCCATCATCACGGGAGCCACCAAAGGGATCGGCGAGGCGATTGCCCACCGGCTGGCCGAGCATGGCTCTAAAGTCGTGATTTCCAGCCGCAAGATTGACGCCTGCGAGCGCGTGGCGGCGGCGATCAATGAGAAATGGGGCAAAGGATCGGAAGTGGCCATCCCGATTGCCTGCAATATCGGTTACAAAGATCAGTTGCAGAACCTGGTTGACCAGACAGACGCGAAATGGGGCAAGGTCACCACTCTGGTTTGTAATGCGGCGGTGAACCCGCATTTTGGCTCAATGCTGGATATTCCGGACGAGGCGTTTGAGCGAATTATGCGTTCCAATATCCTGTCGAATCAATGGCTGTGCAGCATGGTGTTGCCACAGATGGTCGCGCGCAAGGACGGCTCGATCATTATCATTTCATCGATCGGCGGTCATCACGGCAATCGGGTGATCGGGGCTTATTGTGTGTCGAAGGCAGCTGACATGCAACTGGCGCGCAATATAGCCCTGGAATTTGGCGAACATAATATTCGCGCCAACGCCATTGCTCCCGGCCTGGTTAAAACGGATTTTGCCAAGGCGCTTTGGAGCGATCCGGACATTCTTAAGGATTCCGTGTCCGGCTCTACTCTGAAACGAATCGGCGCGCCCGATGAGATTGCGGGCGCTGCGGTATTTCTGGCATCGGCGGCGGGGGCCTTTGTAAGTGGTCAAACCATCAATGTAGACGGCGGCGCGACCGCATTTTAGGAAAAAAAAGCCCCAAACCATTAGGGCTGGGGCTAGTTAGGGTTGGGTTCCTCCGAAGAGGAAGGGGCAGGGTACACCGCAACATATTATTCCCTTGTGACAGGCGTCACAGAATTGTGGCTTTATTCGGGGAATTTATAATAAATTGCGGTGTTCCGTGGTTTTAGTCACAATGCAGAATACGATTCTTGGGGGGAGTCCGTCAGCATCCGGCAATTATGCTTAATGTTCCGGAAAGCATTGGATAAAAATATGAGGGGATGTAAGTGGCTGAAGTTAGGGACGATCTTCCTGGTACAATAATAGCGGCGGATACGCAGGGTAATTCGCTTGCGGCCAATGCGCTGTTTGAAGGGTTTGAAAAAAACGAACTGAAACAGATTGAGCGGGCCTGTGTCTGGAGAAAGTGCAAAGCGGGTGACCAGATACTGACACGGGACAGTTTGAGCCGGGATATTATATTTGTCATTACCGGCGAAGTTCGAATTGTGAACTTTTCTCTGACGGGCCGCGAAGTTGCATATGCCGAGGTTAAAGGCGGGGGCTATTTTGGTGAATTGGCGGCGATAGATGGCGAGCCGCGATCCGCCAATGTTGTGGCGCATCAGGATTGTCTTATTGCCTCGCTCAGCCCAACGGCTTTTCGTCAAGTGCTTATAAATCACCCCCATGTTGGCATCCGCGTGCTGGAAAAGCTGGCGAGGATTGTGCGCGTCTGCGATGACCGCATTATGGATCTGGCGACTCTGGGGGCGCATCAGCGTGTCTACCGCGAACTTTCCAAACTAATCATAGAGGATCCGGTGCGGCCTGGCCACTGGATGATTTATCCCAGCCCGACGCAATCATCGATCGCGGCGAAGGCCAGCACGACGCGCGAAACAGTCGCCCGCGTGATGAGCCAGTTGACTGGCGCGGGCATTCTGGAGCGCAAGTCGAAAACCCTTTATATTCGCGAGCGCGAGCGGCTTAACCTGCTCATTGAGCATGTATCCTCTGTGGATGATACCGCCCGCTAAAGCAATGCGCGATTAGACAGAGCCGTGTGGCTCTCGCTGATCGCGTATTTCACGCAGGCATGCCGGATATTATTTTTCCGTCTCATTCGATTTGGCTTCATCCCACAGCGCGTCCATTTCCGCCAGGCTGCTATTGTTCAGGCTTTTTCCGGCTGCCATCAGTCTCTGTTCAATATAAGCAAAGCGGCGTTCAAATTTTCCATTCGTCCCGCGCAGCGCGGCCTCGGGGTCAATTTTCAGATGGCGCGCAATATTGACGGCGGCAAACAGAATATCCCCCAGCTCATCGCTCAGGCGCGCGGCATCTGAACCCTGCCTGATCTCATCTTCCAGTTCGCCAATTTCTTCGCGCAGCTTGCTGAAGACCGGTGTTATTTCAGGCCAGTCAAAGCCAGCCTTGGCAGCGCGGTTCTGCAATTTTGCAGCGCGTGTCAGGGCGGGTAAATTAACCGGCACCTCGTCCAGCGTGCCCTTGCGCGTATCGCCGCCGGGCTTTGCCGCGCGTTCGCGCGCCTTATATTCCTCCCAGGCCAGGCTCTGCGCCTGGGCGCCGGCAATTTCCGCATCTCCAAATACATGCGGATGGCGGCTGATCATCTTTGTACAGATCGCTTCAACCACATCGGCAAAGGCAAACGCGCCCGCCTCCTGCGCCATCTGCGCGTGATAGACGGCCTGGAACAGCAGATCGCCCAGCTCGTCCTTCAGGCCCGGCATATCCTTGCGCGCAATGGCGTCGGCCACTTCATAGGCTTCTTCAATCGTGTGGGGCGCGATGCTCTCGAATGTCTGTTGATGGTCCCACGGACAGCCATCGGGCGCGCGCAGCCGCGCCATGATTTCCAGCAGAGAAGTGATGTCGCGGGTTTCGGCCATAGTTCAGCCGAGCGGCGCGCGCCACTCGCTGACCACTTCCGAAAGCGCCGGGCGGGGGCGGTCTTCGGGTTTCTGGGATGCCGTGCCGATATAGACAAAGCCGGCGATCTTTTCATGCGCCTGCAAGCCAAGCGCTGCGCGCACTTTGGGATAATAGGCGTACCATTCGGTGATCCAGTTGGCGCCAAATCCCATCGCCTGCGCCGAATATAATAAATTCAGGCACACCGCGCCAACCGACAATGTCTGTTCCCATTCCGGAATTTTATGCGGAACGATAATGCTGGACACCACGCCGATCACCAGGGGCGAGCGGGTGAAGCGTTCGGCTTCCAGATCAAGCTTGGCGGGCGCAGCGCCGGCCTCCTGATCCGTATAGGCGGCGCGCAGCACCTGGCCCAATGTCTTGCGCGCCTCGCCGCGAATGATAATAAAACGCCAGGGATGAATTTTGCCGTGATCCGGTACGCGGGTTGCCCCCTGAAGGATTTTTTGCAGCGCCGTTTCGTCCGGGCCCGGCTCTGTCAACAGGCGCGCAGAAACGGAGCGCCGGGTCAGAATATGATCGATCAATTGCTGGGTCATGTTGTTATCATCCTGAGGTTCGACGCCGGGTTACCTCATATAATATGATTGCGGCGGCGTTGGAAACATTCAGGCTGGCCAATTGTCCGCTGGCGGGGATGCGCCCCAGAAAATCGCATTTGCGGGCGGTCAGTTGACGCAGCCCGCTGCCTTCCGCGCCCAGCACCAGCGCCAGATTGCCGCTCAGGTCTATATCGGCTATGGCCTGCGGGGCTTCCGAATCGAGCCCTACCCGCCAATAGCCCAGTTCGGCCAATTGCTCCATGGCGCGGGCCAGATTGACAACCCGCACCACCGGCACCATATCCAGCGCGCCCGAGGCGGCCTTGGCCAGCACACCGGTCGCCGGCGGCGCATGATGCCCCGTCAGAATGACCGCATTCACGCCAAACGCCGCGCATGAACGCAGGATAGCCCCCACATTCTGCGGGTCGGTCAACTGATCGAGAACTACAACCAGACGCGGCTTGCGCTCATCCCCGGAGATACAGACCTCTTCAAGACCAGCCTCGGGCAGTGGCAGAACGCGCAAGGCCAGCCCCTGATGCACAACCCCTGCGGGTAAAAATCGGGCGATTTGTTGCGAATCCTTGATTTCCGGGGCGGGTTCCGGGGTCTTTATCTGCGCCGAAAGGCTTTCAAGGGCGCTGGATGTGGCCAGAAACTGCAACTTTTTGCGCTCAGGGTTGCGAAGGGCTGCAACCACCGCATGCAGGCCATATAGCCAAAATCCCTCCAGCTCCGGTTTGGACTGGCCCCGCCGCCGCGCCAAGTCAGCGGGATGCAATTTCGGCTTGTCAGCCGGCCGGATTAACGGCTGGGAAGATGGGGCGGGGTACTTGCGTTGGGTCATGCAAGGCCTTATAGTCGCCAACTTCATACGAAGCAATCTCGGGTTCGTGGCGCAATGGCTGGGCCGCGTGACGGTTGCTATGCTTTTGTGTATTGGCATTTGCGAATTCTATTGACAGGGAAGGGCGCTATTCGTATTCCGGCGGGCTGCAATTTGCTGAAACGCCGTAATTGCTGGCGGCCAGGGATTTGTCTGAACTGCCTTACAAAGGAGGGGTGCCCGAGTGGCTAAAGGGGACGGACTGTAAATCCGTTGGCATAGCCTACGTTGGTTCGAATCCAACCCCCTCCACCAGTAAGCGGGCGGGGGTGTCAGAAAACAGGGTGCGGCGGTAATTGCGAGGAAAACAGGAATAGGCGGTTTGCCTGGATGCGCGGGCGTAGCTCAATGGTAGAGCCACAGCCTTCCAAGCTGAAGACGAGGGTTCGATTCCCTCCGCCCGCTCCAGGCCGCGCTGATTGGCGCTTCGCCTGGCGCAGTCAGGCAGGGACGAGACGGGATTGCAGCGGCCGGCCTGACTGGACGGTTGAATGCAAATGTTTGGTGAAGTACAGGTTTTGGTTTTTTTCGGTACATCAGAAGTTCGAAGGTAGAGCAGAATATGTCGAAAGAGAAATTTGCGCGGACGAAGCCGCATTGCAACATTGGCACGATTGGTCATGTTGACCACGGCAAGACGTCGTTGACGGCTGCGATTACGAAGGTTCTGGCCGAGACCGGCGGGGCGACCTATACGGCTTATGACCAGATCGACAAGGCGCCGGAAGAAAAGGCGCGCGGCATCACGATTTCGACGGCGCATGTTGAATATGAAACGGTTAACCGGCATTACGCGCATGTGGATTGCCCGGGCCATGCGGACTATGTGAAGAACATGATCACGGGCGCGGCGCAGATGGATGGCGGCATTCTGGTGGTGTCGGCGGCGGATGGCCCGATGCCGCAGACGCGCGAGCATATTCTGCTTGCGCGCCAGGTGGGGGTTCCTTCGCTGGTGGTGTTCATGAACAAGGTGGATCAGGTGGATGATCCCGAGCTTCTGGAACTGGTTGAACTTGAAATCAGCGAGCTTCTGTC
>JAHHGO010000031.1 GCA_023252275.1 Alphaproteobacteria bacterium | reverse complement strand
CGCCGCCGGCCCTTTCCTTATTCCCGCATCGCCGCTGCGCCTGAACAATTCCCATTCGCAGCCCGGAAATTATGTGGCCGATCTGGGCGAGCATAATGCGGAAGTGCTGCAAAGCTGGCTTGGCCTCAGCGCGGATGAAACAACACAATTGGCCCAATCAGGAGTGCTTTTTACCTCAGAATAAACCTTAATAATGGGAGGAAATGAGATGCCGGAAACAACAACAGCAAAAACAGGCGCGCTTGCAGGTGTGCGGGTGCTGGATTTCACATCCTATATTGCCGGGCCATATGCCACCCGTTTAATGGCCGATCTGGGGGCCGAGATCATCAAGCTGGAGCCGCCCGGCGGCGATCTCGTGCGGTCCAGCGTGCCGCGCCGCAAAGGCAAGGGCGCGATATATGCGCAACTCAATGCCGGCAAAAAAAGCATTTCCGTCGATATGACCACACCGGAAGGCGTTGATCTGGTTCTGCGGCTGATCGAAAAATGCGATGTGGTGTTTGAAAACAACCGTCCCGGCGTGATGAAAAAATACGGGCTGGATTACGATGCCGTGCGGGCTCGCAAACCCGACATCATCTATGCTTCGGTGTGCGGTTTCGGGCAATCCGGCCCGGCGGCGGAATTATCCGCCTACGCCCCGATCATTCATGCGGCCAGCGGATGGGAACTTGCCAAAATGGCGATTGAACCCGCTCTGAAAAAACCCATGCGCGCCAATGACGCCACGGCGGATTATATGAGCGCCACCCACGCCATGGCGGCCATGACGGCGGCGCTGTTCCGGCGTGAACGCACCGGCGAAGGCGAGCGCATCGACATTTCCATGCTGGACGTGATGCATAATGTGCTGGCCTTTGAATATCAGGAAACCCAGTTTCCAATGAAATATGGCACCCCCGTCAATATCCCGATCAAGGCGAAAGAAGGATTTTTTATGATCGCCCCGGTGACGCCGAAAAACTTCGACGATCTGCTGGCGGCGATCGGCAAGCCGGAATGGAAGGAAAAATTTCCGCTCAATACCAAGGCGCATTTCGAAGCCTGGGAAGGGCTGATGGAAGCCATGGAGGATTGGGCAAAGGATTACACCGCCGAGGAAGCCGAAAAAATTATCAGCGCGGGCGGCAGCCCTATTACCCGTTTTCTCAGCATGGAGGAATCCATGAACCTGCCGCAGGTCGCGGCGCGTGGATCACAGGTCATTGCCAATGACGGCCGGGGCGACATCAAAATGCCCAACACGCCGTTGCGCACCCTGCATGCGGATAGCCGCCTGCGCCCGATGATCTCCGAATATGGTCAGCATAATGACGAAATACTCGGCGGTCTGCTGGGACTGAAGCAGGATGAGCTGGCCCGCCTGCGCGATGCGAAAGTGGTGCTGGGGCAGTAAGTTCAGCCTGAGCCAATCAGGCTGTTTATCCGGCAATGCCCAGAAAGCGCAGGGCATTGCCGCCCAGAATGCCGGGAAGCTCGGCCTCGGTCACACCGCTTTCGCGCAGAAATTCACCGGGCTTTGTCTGGCGGATCGGGAACGGATCATCTGTGCCGATCATCAGCCGGTCTGCGCCGAACAGTTCCCTGATGGCGCGCAGCAGGGCCGGTTCATAGACCAGCGTGTCGTAATAAAATTTGCGCGCGGTTTCGAGCGGCGCCTCGGGCATGCTTGCGGCCATTTGCGGCGCGCTTTTCCATACTTTTTGCAGGCGGTTGATTACGGTCATCGCCGATCCGCCGCCATGACTGAAGCCAAGCCGCAATTTCGGATTGGCCTGCATCACCTGCCCATTAATGAGCGAGGCCGCCGCGATGGCGCTGTCGAGCGGATAGCCCAGCAGGCCCCCCATCAGCGGATTGGCGCCCCAGCGCTCCTCACCCACCGGCTGCAAGCCATGCACAAACACCGCCATGCCCAATTCCTGCGCTGCGGCGAAAAACACCCTGAAGCGCGGGTCGCCCAGATCCTTGCCCATCACATGCGTGCCGATCTGCACCCCATGCAGCCCATAATCGCGTTTCAGAACCACAAGCTCTTCGGCCGCCCGGTCTGGATCCTGTAACGGAACCATGCCAAGCCCGTAAAAATGCGCCGGCGCGCGATCAATCATATTGCGCAGGGTTTGCGCAATATGCCGTCCCATCACCACGGTTTCTTCCGCATTGAACCAGTAGGACAGCAGTTCCGGCATGGGCGACAGCACCTGAATATCCACGCCATCCTCGGCCATGTGGGTCAGACGCCGGTCGACATTCCAGCAGCGGTCATCCACCGGGCGGAAAGGTTTGCCGCCGATCATGACAGTGGCCCTTGTGGGGTCTTTCGCATCGCACTGCATGCAGGGCCAGCGGTCATTTTTTCCTCCCGAAGGATCAACGGGAAAATCCTGCGGCACGATATGGGCGTGGATGTCGATGGTTTTCATAAAAAGACTATCCTGTCTCATTTCTCCGGAATGATATTTTTGTCATTCTGAGCGAAGCGAAGAATCTCGCGCCAGCAATTCCTCCGATGGAGATCCTTCACTTCGTTCAGGATGACAATCCTGGTTTTCAGAGCATTGTGCTGCCGCCATTGACGCTGACCACCTGGCCGGTAACAAAGGAAGCCTCAGTGGATGCAAAATAGCTGACGGCGGAGGCGATTTCGCGCATGTCGCCCGCGCGGCCCATGGGAATGACGCCGATAAATTTCTCAATCAGAGCTATGCCCTTGTTCATGAAAGCCTCCAGTTGCGGCGTCGCCACCGCGCAGGGGGCCACCGCGTTGACCGTAATGCCATCCAGCGCAAATTCCCGCGCCAGCCCCGCCGTTAATCCGTGAACGCCGCCCTTGGCCGCATTATAGGCCGCATGGTCCCACAAGCCATTGCGCACACTGTCCGCGCCAATGCTGACGATACGGCCATATTTTGCCGCCTTCATATGCGGCAGCACCGCGCGGCAGCACCAGATCGCCGTCCAGAGATTGCGGTCAATGGTCAGGCGCAGGGTTTCCGGCGTATGATCCAGAAACGGCTTGATCACGCCGCCGCCGGCATTATTGACCAGAATATCCACCTTGCCCCAGCGCTTCAGTGTGGCGTCCACCATGGCGTTGACCACATCCTCCTGCGCCAGATCGCCGACATGGGTGATGATGTCCACCTTGCCCGCGCCCGCTACAATATCCACGGCTTTCTTCAGCACATCGCCATTGGCGTCGGCCAGCATCAGATTGGCGCCTTCCGCCGCCAGCCGTTCGGCAATCGCCCGGCCTATGCCCTGGGCAGCACCCGTTACAATCGCCACGCGCCCTGTATGTGCTCCGCTCATAATTTTCTCCTATCCGACAGTTTCTATCACTCCCTTGGCGGCGAAACGGGGGTCGGGAAAGCCGCCCCAATAATCGATGGTTTCCAGCCCCGCCGCCAGCATGCGCGGCGGGCGCGCATTATGTTCGGGAAATTCCTCCATGCCGAAACTGAACTCGATGGTGGTTTCGTCCGGGTCCAGAAAATACAGGAAAATACTGTCCGATGGCGGATGACGCCCCGGCCCATAAACAATCGGCACCTGCATATGGCGCGCGCGCACATTGCCACGGCCCACATCATCAATATCCGTGACCATGAAATTCACGTGGTTCAGGCGGTTTTCATTCGCCTTGCCGATGGCCAGACTGTGGTGATAGGGGTTCGGGAAACAGCGGGTAAAGGCGATGATGCCGCTGATATAATCCGACACCCGGTAATTCAACTGCTCGGTGAAGAACTTCAGCGTCTCGTCGAAATTCACGACGCTCAGCACCACATGGCCCAGCCGCGCGATCTTGGTGATTTTTTGCGAATAGTTCGGCACAAACTGGGTGATGGTGGCGTAATATTCAAATGTCGCGCCGGTATTGGGTTCGGTCATGCGGAAAGTGCGGCCCTGAAACAGGGCGTTTGATTCCGCCGCGTCAATCCAGTGCGGCTTCAGGCCGATCTCTGCGAAATGCCCGAACGCCATATCCAGATTGCGGTCATCCTCCATTTCCCAGCCGACCCGCTTCAGCCCGCCTGTCCTGGACGGATACAGGATGATATTGTGGTGATCATTGCTGCATCTGAAAAATTTGCAGCCGTCCGCGCCATCACCGGAAGGGTCCAGCCCGACCATCGCTTCATAAAACTTCGCCGACTTTTCCATATCGGTGACGTTGAGCGCCACATAGCCTAGCTTTTTATATCTGAAATCCATGCCCATGATTTTCACCCTCAGAGAATGATACTGATCTTGCCGAGCGCGCGGATCGAATCCAGATCCAGCACCGAGCGTTTTTCGGCGATTTTCGGCCCATCCGCACCCACCACAATCTTGTATTCATGATGGCCAATATAGGTGTTGGTGACATCGTTCTTGGTGCGGTAGGTGACAAAGTTGCATGTCACCGCATAGACATTGCCCTCAACACTTCGAATACGGACATTATGCACCATGTGCCGGGTTTTGGAGTGCGGCCATTCCGCATGCGCGGTTTTTTTGTTGAGGCGCAGCACCCGCTCGCTCAGCCGGAACCGGTCATCGGCAATATAAAACAGCGAATCCGATGGCGTCGAGGCGTCGGTGCAATCGGTGGATGGCACCATATAGCGCGCATCATCGGTAAACAGCGCCAGCCATTCCGTCAGGCGCCATTCATCCAGCAGGCCCGCCTCCATATACAGAAAATCTTCAAAATCATGGCGGTTCATCGCCGGGGCGTTGACGCCCTTTGTCATGGTCTGGCTCATTCCGCCGCCTCCTTCGCCGTCATCAATGTGTTCCACTGCCGCCAGAAGGCGCGCATCTGCAATTCATCCGTCGTGCCGGGCTGTTCGCGGTTCATGCCTTTGGAAATATCGTTCCAGGCCACGGCGCGCAGATTTTTATAGCCGCGCTGGCACATTTCCAGCGCCTCGACATCATCGGGCGTGGCAAAGCCCCCCGGCCCCAGAAACTCCAGAAAGTTGAACAGGCGGCGTTCGCGCATTGTTGGCGTTTCCTCCTTTGGCGCCAGCGCCCAGGCATTGACATGCATACGATCCGGCGCCAGCGGGTAAAAGCTGCGCAGGGTGATCGCCATGATATCATTCAGCACCAGATTCGGAAAAATCAGAATATTGCGGTTCATCAGCGCTATGCGTTTGGCCCGCTCTTCGCCATATTTCGCGATCAGCCGTGTCATGATCGCGTCCACATCTTTTTTCCCGTCCGCGCCCCAGGCCGGAACATGCTGCGCCACCGGCCGGCCCCAGGGCGCGGCATATTCGATAACCGCATGGCCGCCGCCAAGCTGGCGCCCGCCGCCACCCATCCCCGAATTGGTCATGCCGCCCACGGTGTTGACCAGATAATCCATATAAGTCGCATGGGTGACGCCGCCGTGATAGCCGTCAATGCTGTTTTCGCACAGCAGTTTCCAGTTGGCGTCTATCGCGTATTGCTGTGTGCCGCCGGCAATCTCCATGCCGGTTTCGGCCTGATCCATTACAAGATCAATATATTCCTTCACGCCCCCCAGATAGGCGTCAAGGCTCACCGCGTTGCGGTCAAAATTGATAAAATACAGCCCGCGATAATTTTCCAGCCGCTCGACCCGCGCCAGATTGCTGGAGCCATTATCATTAAAGCCTTCGCAATAGGCGTCCTTGCCCGGCTGATCGATCAGCGCGCCTTCATTGGAAAAAGCCCAGCCATGATAGAAACACTGAAACAGCTTCGAATTGCCTTTGGCTTCGCGGCACACAAAAGCGCCGCGATGCGTGCAGGTGTTGTAAAAGGCGTTGACCCCGCCTTTGCTGTCACGATTGAAAATCAGATTGCGCCCTGAAATAGCCCGGGTGACAAAATCATTTGGCCGGGCGACCTCGGACTCATGCCCCAGATACAGCCAGCAGCGCTCAAATATGCGTTGCTGTTCCAGCGCAAAAACATCTTTTTCAACAAAGGCCGTGCGCGCCACCTTGAACAGGCCACGATCTCCGTCGTCGATCACATACAGGCTACGGCTATTACTGGATTGTTTTTCGGTCATTGGATTGTCCCTCTATTCCGCGGCGGCTTCCATGGGCGTTTGCGTCATCAGCATATTCCATTGCCGCCAGAAAGCCCGCATCTGTGATTCATCATTGGTTCCGGGTTTTTCGCGCAGCATGCCCTTGGAAATATCGTTCCAGCCCACCGCCTGAATATTTTTATAGCCACGCTGGCACATTTCCAGCGCCTCCACATCATCAGGCGTCGCAAACCCGCCCGGCCCCAGAAATTCAAGAAAGTTGAACAGGCGGCGTTCGCGCATCGCCACATTTTCCTCGCGCGGCCCCATGGCCCAGGCATTGACGGTCATGCGATCCGGGCTCAGCGGATAAAAGGTGCGCACCGTAATCGCCATGACATCATTGATAATCAGATTGGGGAAGATCAGCAGATTGCGGTTCAGGCTCGACATGCGTTCCGCCTTTTGCGGCCCGGCGCGCGCCACAAGCCGCGCCTTGATGTCGGCGACATCCTGTTTGGCCGCTTCGCCCCAGGTTGGCACCCATTGCGCAATCGGCCGCCCCCAGGGCGAGGAATATTCGATCACCGCATGGCCATTGCCCAGCGCATGCGCGCCGCCCGACATGCCAACCCGCGCCAGCGCGCCGCTATTACCCAGATAATCCATATAGGTCGCATGGGTGGTGGCCGCGTGATAGCCGTCAATGCTGTTTTCGGTCAGCAATTTCCAGTTGGCGTCGATGGCATATTGCTGTGTACCGCCGATAATTTCCATGCCGGTTTCGGCCTGATCCGCCACCAGATCGATAAAGGGCCGCGCATCCCCCAGATATTCGTCCAGTCTGATCGCGCCACGATCGAAATTGATGAAATAAAAGCCGCGATAATTTTCCAGCCGCCCCACCCGCGCCAGATTGCTGGCGCCATTATCGTTGAACCCCTCGCAATAGGCGTCCTTGCCCGGCTGATCGATCAGCGCGCCTTCATTGGAAAAGGCCCAGCCATGATAAAAGCACTGAAAGAGCTTCGAATTGCCCTTGGCTTCGCGGCACACAAACGCGCCGCGATGGGTGCAGGTGTTATAAAAGGCATTGACCACGCCTTTGCTGTCACGGTTGAAAATCAGATTGCGCCCGGCAATCGCCCGGGTAACGAAATCTCCGGGCTTCGCCAATTCGGATTCATGCCCCAGATACAGCCAGCAGCGATCAAAAATCCGCTCCTGTTCCAGCGCCAGCAGACTGGACGAAACAAACGCGGTGCGCGCCACCTTGAACAGGCCGCGGGCGCGATCCTCCATTATATAGGCATTTTGCGGCATGCTGCGGGCCGTCTCCCCCTTATATTTTCGTTTAGACTACACCTGAAAGCGGAGTATGCTAAAGCAATAAAACAATGAGACTATAGATATAGATCAGGGGAGGCGGCATGAGCGGCAAGGATGAACTGGTTTCCCTCCTGTCCGGCCCCACCGGCTGGACGCGGGCGGCGGTTCTGGACCTGGTGGATGAGACACGCGGCGCGCTGGACCCCCGCATCTATACCGATGAGCGGCTATATCAGCTTGAGCTGGAACGTATTTTCGGCCGCGCCTGGATATTTGTGGCGCATGAGGCGCAAATTCCCAAACCCGGCGATTTTTTTACCACCTATATTGGCGAAGATCCAGTGCTGGTGGTGCGCCAGAAGGATATGTCGGTGCGCGTGTTCCTGAACCAGTGCCGCCATCGCGGCATGAAACTGTGCCGCGCCGATGGCGGCAATGCGCGCGCCTTCACCTGTTCCTATCATGGCTGGGCCTATGATACTTCCGGCGATCTGGTCAATGTGCCGTTTGAAGCTAATGCCTATTTTAACGAGATCGACAAAAAGGCCTGGGGCGCCAAACAGACCGCCAAGGTCGAAACCTATAAGGGGCTGATTTTCGCCACCTGGGACGCCAATGCGCCAAGCCTGGACACCTATCTGGGCGAAGCGAAATTCTATATGGATGCGTTTCTGGATCGCATGGAGGGCGGCACCGAAGTGCTGGGCGGCGTCACCAAATGGGTGATCGGCTGCAACTGGAAATTCGCCGCCGAGCAGTTTTGCAGCGACATGTATCATGCGCCGGTGTCGCATGTTTCGCCGACCATCGCCGCCCTGCCCGATGGCGTACCGGCGGAATTCGCCAAATGGCCGGACAAGGGCCTGCAATTCCGCGCCACGGTCGGCGGCCATGGCACCGGATTTTTCAGCGGCCCGGATAAATTCATTCCCGTGGAGCAGCGCGAGGACAGGCTGTTGCTGGGCCTTATCGGCCCCCTGGCGGGTAAATATTACGCCCGTGAATCCCGCGAGGGCTGCCGCGAACGGCTCGGCGATGCGCGCGCCGACCGTATCAATGGCGCGCATATGACAATTTTTCCAAGCCTGTCGTTTTTGCCCGGTGTGCAGACCCTGCGCGCCTGGCATCCGCGCGGGCCGAACGAGATTGAGGTCTGGGCGGTGACGGTGGTGGATAAAAACGCGCCGCCAGAAGTGAAGGAAGAATATCGCCTGGGGGTTATGCGCACCTTCAGCGCCGGCGGCATTCTGGAACAGGATGACGGCGAAAACTGGGTGATGATCCAGAAAGGCCTGCGCGGTTTCAAATCGCGTCAGTCGCTGTTCAATTCCGGCATGGGCAAGGGGCACACGGACGCCAATAATCCCGACTGGCCGGGCGTTATCGGCAATGTCTATGGCGAGGAAGCCGCGCGCGGATTTTACAGCCATTGGGGCAAGATGATCGTCAGTGATGACTGGGCCGCGCTCTATCCGGACCATGTAAACGCCAAAGCGCCCAAGACCAGAGCGGCGGAATAGGCCATGAGTCAGGCCAGCCCGCAAACCGCCGCGCCCGCCGTCACCCCGCAACTGCAATGGGAACTGGAACAGTTTTTATATGCCGAGGCCGCCCTGCTGGACCAGCGCTGCTACCGCGAATGGTATGCGCATCTGGCCGGGGAATTACGCTATCGCATGCCGCTGACTTTCAACCGGCAGGCGCGCGAGCGCGATCATGAATATTCGCGCGATAATGAAAGTTTCCTGTTCGATGACACCAAGGCCAGCATCCATGTCCGCCTGAAGCGTCTGGAAACCGGCATGGCCTGGGCCGAAGAGCCGCCTTCGCGCACCCGGCATATGATCAGCAATGTCCGTGTAGAGACCAGCGGCGCGCCGGACGCCTATATCGTGCATTCCTATTTTCATCTGTACCGCTCGCGGCTGGAACGCCAGGTCGATCATCTGATCGGCGGGCGCACAGACCTGATCCGCCGCGCGGCAACCGCGCTGGGATGGGAGATCGTCACACGCGACATCACACTTGATCAGTCCACAGTGCTTTCCAACAATCTGAGTATGTTTTTTTAGGGTTATGTCCATGGCGTTTGTAAGAGTATGCGCGGCAGGCGATGTGCCGCTGGATATGGGGCTGCGCATCGATATGGGGCCGGAGCCGATTGCCGTGTTCAATCTGGATGGTGAATTTTTCGCCATTGGCGACACCTGCACCCATAGCGACTGGTCCCTGTCCGAGGGCTATATCGAGGATGGCACGGTGGAATGCACCCTGCATATGGCGCGGTTCTGCATCCGCACCGGCAAGGTGAAAATGTCTCCGGCCACCGAAGCGGTGAAATATTATCCGGTCCGGCGCGAGGGCGATGATGTGCTGGTCGATCTTGATGGCGGCGCTTACGCATGAACGCCGCAAAACACAGGAGCGCGTGATGGGCTGGCTGGACGGGCGGGTGGCGTTGATAACGGGCGGCGCGTCGGGCCTTGGCGCGGCGGTGGCGGAACGCTTTATCGCCGAAGGGGCGCAGATTGCCGTGCTCGATAAATCGACCGAAAAAATTGCCGGACTGACAGCGCGTCTGGGCAAGGGCATTGCCGTCACCCAGGGGGATGTGCGCGAATTAAAAGATCATCAGCGCGCCGTCAGCGCCACGGTGGAAAAATTTGGCCGGCTGGATATTTTTATCGGCAATGCCGCGATCTGGGATTATGGCGCGAAGCTTGTCGATTTGCCCGAAGACGCTATTTCACCGGCCTTTGATGAACTGTTCGCGGTCAATGTGAAGGGCTATCTGCTGGGCGCCAAGGCCGCGCAGCGTGAACTGGTGAAAAACCAGGGCTGCATGATTTTCACGGTTTCCAATGCGGGCTTTTACCCGGATGGCGGCGGGCCGCTCTATACCGCGTCCAAACATGCGGTGGTGGGCCTGATCCGGCAATTGGCGTTTGAATGCGCGCCCCATGTGCGGGTCAACGGCGTGGCGCCCGGCGCTATCCCCACGGATTTGCGCGGCCCGGCGGCGCTGGGCCTGGCGGAGCGGTCCATCGCCAGCATTCCATTGCAGGAAGCCACCAGGGGAAAAATGCCGATTGCGGATTTTCCCGCACCGGGCGACTATGCGGGGGCCTATGTGTTGCTGGCGTCCAAAGAAAATTCGCGCATGGCGACCGGGACTGTCATAAACTGCGATGGAGGCTTTGCCGCGCGCGGCGTGGCCACACCATCAGGGGGCGTCAATCTGCCCCAGAAACTAGGGTTATAGGGAGACGAACATGGCACAGCAGGTAGAAGCAAAGGTCGGCAGCCTGGGATATCTGGGCATCGGCGTCAAAGACATGGCGGCGTGGCGGGATTTTGCCGCAAATGTGCTGGGTCTGATGGTGGCGGGCGAAGGCAGCGACGGGGCCACCCTGTTGCGCATGGATGAAATGAGCCGCCGTTTTATGGTTCATCCATCGGGCGAGGATGACGTCATCTTTGCGGGTTTTGAAGTCTCTGGCAAGGCGCAGATGGAGGCGCTGGAAGCGAAGCTGAACAAAGGCGGCGTCGAAACCACCCGCGCCACCGATGACGAGAAAAAAGCCCGCGCCGTGGTGGACATGATCCATTGCAAAGACCCGGCAGGCCTGCGCATTGAAATTTTTTACGGGCCGAAGGTGATGTTTGATCAGCCGTTCCATTCCACCCGCCCGATTTCCGGTTTCCAGACCGGCGAACATGGGCTTGGCCATATCGTGCTGACCGTGCCGGACATGAAGGCGGCGCGGCACTTTTATGAAGACCAGCTAGGTTTTCTGATAAGCGATTATATCAGCATGGAACTGGCCCCGAAATTCAGCATTGATCTGGTGTTCCTGCACTGCAATCCGCGCCATCACACCCTGGCGCTAGCCCCGATAGCACTGCCCAAGCGGCTGTTTCATTTCATGCTGCAACTCAACAATCTCGACGATGTCGGCTCCACCCATGATCTGGTGAAATCGCGTGGCATCAAGCTGGGCATGGATCTGGGCAAACACACTAATGATCATATGGTGTCATTCTATATGCAGTCCCCGTCCGGCTTTGAAGTCGAATATGGCTGGGGCGCGCGCCAGATTGATGACGCCACCTGGCATGTCACGCAGCATACATCGGGCAGCATCTGGGGCCACAAGCGCGCCGGATAAAATCAAATAACAAGAACCAAACAACAGGAGAAGAAAAATGGCGATCACAGAAGCAGACACCAGCAAATTCGTACAGGCGGGCAAGGTGCGCGTACATTATAATGAAGCAGGTTCCGGCGATCCGCTGGTGCTGATCCATGGCGGCGGGCCGGGCGCAACCGGCTGGTCCAACTATCAGCGCAATGTGGATGAACTGTCGAAGCATTTCCGCTGCCTGATGATCGATCTGCCGGGTTTCGGTAAAACCGACAAGGTGCGCCCCGACACCGGGCTGTTCGCCTTCTTTGCCGAAGTTATCCGCGACATGCTGAATGAGCTGAAAATCGACAAGGCGCATTTCATCGGCAATTCGCTGGGCGGCGGCACGGCGCTGAAATTCGCGCTGGATTATCCCGATCGCGCCGGGCGGCTGGTGCTGATGGGACCAGGCGGTTCGGTGCCGCTGTTCACCCCCTGGCCTTCCGAAGGCATCAAGCATCTGTTCAGTTTCTATGAAGGCGAAGGCCCGACCATGGCCAAGCTGAAGGCCTTTATCGATGTCATGGTGGTCGATAAATCCGAACTGACCGAGGCGCTGTATGAGCAGCGCTTCAAATCGGCGACCGATCCCGAAACCGTGAAAAACCCGCCGCTGCGCATGCGCAAGGGCATGCCGCTGGAAGAATTGTGGAAAGAAAATCTGGCCGGCCTGAAGCATGAATTCCTGCTGATCTGGGGCCGCGAGGACCGGGTGATTCCGCTGGATATGTCGCTGTTCCTGCTGAACCGGATTCAGAAGGCGCAACTGCATGTATTCCCCAATTGCGGCCACTGGGCGCAATGGGAAAAAGCGCCGGAATTCAACCGCATTGTCGCCGGCTTTATCAAAGGCTGAGATATCCCGGTCAGGGAAACGGCCGCATCACCGTATGCGGCCGTTCACCGGCCCGCTGACTGCGCCGCCCGGCGCGAACAACAGATAGCATCATGACATCAAAAATACAGATCGCCATTATCGGGTCCGGCAATATCGGCACGGACCTGATGATCAAGATCATCAACCGTTCCAGACTATTGCAGGTTGGCGCCGTTGCGGGCGTTGACCCGCAATCCGAAGGGCTGGCCATGGCCCGCGCGCGCGGCATCGCTGTCACCGACAAGGGCCTTGACGGGCTGGCCGCCATGCCGGAATTCAAACACATTAAAATGGTTTTTGACGCGACATCGGCCGGCGCGCATGCCAGACATGCCGAAATTTGCAGGGCGGCCGGCAAGATCATGATCGATCTGACCCCCGCCGCCATCGGCCCCTATGTCATTCCGGTAGTGAACAGCGATGCGCATCTGGATGCGATGAATGTCAATATGGTGACCTGCGGCGGACAGGCGACCATTCCGATGGTGCATGCCGTCAGCCGCGTCGCCAAGGTGCATTATGGCGAAATCATCGCCTCGGTCGCCAGCAAATCGGCCGGTCCCGGCACCCGCGCCAATATTGACGAATTTACCGAAACCACCCGCCATGCGGTCGAGATTCTGGGTGGCGCCGGGCGCGGCAAGGCGATCATCATTCTCAATCCGGCGGAGCCGCCGCTGATCATGCGCGACACGATTTTCTGTCTTTCCGCCGATGCGGAACCCGAGGCCATCAGCGCTTCGGTCAAGGCCATGGTGGCCGAGGTGCGGGAATATGTGCCGGGCTACCGGCTGAAACAGGAAGTGCAGTTTGAACGCTTTGGCGCCAATAATCCGGTGCGCATTCCGGGCTATGGCGAATTTACGGGAATAAAATCCTCGATCTTTCTGGAGGTCGAAGGCGCGGGCGATTATCTGCCGCCCTATGCCGGCAATCTCGACATCATGACCGCCGCCGCATTGCGCACCGCCGAACGCATCGCCGCGCATCGCTTTCCGGCGGGTGGCGCATGAGCGCGCGCGCAACACCCGAACGCCTGTATATTCAGGATGTCACCCTGCGCGATGGCATGCATGCGATCAAGCATCGTTACGGCGTCGATCATGTCATGAAAATCACCAAAGCGCTGGCGGAGGCGGGCGTCGATGCGATCGAGGTGGCGCATGGCGACGGGCTTTCCGGCTCCAGCTTTAATTACGGTTTTGGCGCGCATACCGACTGGGAATGGCTGGACGCGGCGCGTGAAACTTTCGGCGATACGGTGCTGACCGTTTTGCTGGTGCCCGGCATTGGCACGGCGAAGGATCTGGACACGGCCTGGAAACACGGCGTGCGCTCGGTGCGCGTCGCCACCCATTGCACCGAGGCCGATGTCGGCGCGCAACATATCGCGCATGCGCGCAAGCTGGGCATGGATGTGTCGGGCTTTTTGATGATGTCGCACATGCTGGCGCCAACAAAGCTGGCTGAACAAGCGAAGAAGATGGAAAGCTACGGCGCGCATTGCGTCTATGTGGTGGACAGCGGCGGCGCATTGCTGATGCATGATGTGGCCGAGCGTTTTGACGCCTATGCCCAGGTGCTGGACCCGAAAACCGAAATGGGCATGCATGCGCATCATAATCTGTCGGGCGGCGTCGCCAACAGCGTCATCGCCGTGCAGCATGGCGCGGTGCGCATCGACGCCTCGCTGGCCGGCATGGGCGCGGGCGCGGGCAATGCCCCGCTGGAGGTGTTCATCGCCTATGCCGACCGTATCGGCTTCAAACATGGCTGCAATCTGTTCGCGCTGATGGACGCCGCCGAGGAACTGGTGCGCCCGCTACAGGACCGCCCGGTGCAGGTCGATCGCGAAACCCTGACGCTTGGCTATGCGGGCGTCTATTCCAGCTTCCTGCGCCACGCCGAAACCGCCGCCAAAACCTATGGCATCGACACCCGCGATATTCTGGTCGAACTGGGCCGCCGCCGCATGGTCGGCGGCCAGGAAGACATGATCGTCGACGTGGCGCTCGATCTTCTCGCGCAACGGGGCAAGAGCGCGCCAGGGCGGTAGCCTCTTTGGTTTGGCTTGACGCACACCCCAACCTCGATCTGTCACCCCGGATTTATTCCGGGGTCCAGGAGCGACACGGGAAAGCCTAAGTTTGCGTCCCTGGACCCCGCAACAAGTGCGGGGTGACACCGTGGGAGGGGTGAGTACAAACAATCTTGTGCCGCCAGCGCATATTTCTGTGAGGTACTGGGGATTTAAAGGGGATTAAATTAAAGCGTAGCGTCCCCTTTAATCTTATGAAGATGCAGAAAGGGTCTGCTCAAAACCTTTTGTAATACTTGGATTGGTCTGCTATTTCTCGTTCGTATTCCGAGCGGTGGAGGTAGCCGATGTTAGTCGATGCGGATCAACTCGAAAAACAGTTGAGCGATGGGCCCCCTGTCGAAGAATCCGTGCTTGGGGCTTATCGGATTTTGGCGCATGCCCGATTTCGCGACGGAACTACCGTGCGCCCTGCCCGACATGGATACATAAAACGTGAGCTTCGCTTCGAAGCGAATGGCGACTGGCTCTATTCAGCGGTTCTGAATCAGAAGTGGATCCTATGGTATTTCCGTAAACCTGCATTAAACGCGGGACTTGTTGAGACAAACGCAACCCAAGTGCACTTTCCTACCGCCGAGACAACGACGCTCGGAGAAGTCAAGTTGCGCCTCCACAACGCGGAAGAAGCGCGCGCTGTGCTGCAATGGATCGACGCGGAGGACGGTTGCCCTTAGAGTTCTTCTGGAGTTGAATGAGGAATTAAAGGGGACGCTACCCTTTGAAGATTAAAGGATTAATGGGGACGCTACCCTTTAATCGCTAGAAGACATGATCGTCGACGTGGCGCTGGACCTGCTGGCAGCGCGGGGCAAGATCGCGGGGAAGGTGAAAAACCCGCCTCTTCGCTCCCCCGATTATCCTGTGGCGTCCCGAATACATTTGTCTTAATATCCATTCAATCAATATGGAACACTCCATCAAAAACACGGGGGACGTGAGGCAATGGCGCAGGCGGCGGTACAGGACTATGACGACAGGGAGCTGGATTTCGAGATCGTCATCATCGGGGCGGGGTTTTCCGGCATCGGCACGGGCATTCGGCTGCTGAAAAACGGCTTTGGGGATTTTGTCATTCTGGAAAAGGCCGAGAGCGCGGGCGGCACCTGGCGCGATAATACCTATCCGGGGCTGGCGGTGGATGTGCCGACGCTCAGCTATTCCTATTCGTTCGAGCAGAACCCGCATTGGTCAAACCTCTATGCGCCGGGGCCGGAGCTGAAGGCCTATGCCGATCATTGCGTCAACAAATATGGCGTGCGCCCGCATATGCGCTATGGCGTGGAGGTCACCAAAACCGTCTATGACGAAGCCCGCAATGTCTGGGTGACGCATACCGCCACCGGGCAGACCTTTACCTCACGCTATATTGTCAGCGCCACCGGCTTTCTGACCCTGCCGAAAATGCCGGATGTGCCCGGCCTGGAAAAATTCAAGGGCAAGATCATCCATACCTCGCGCTGGGATCATTCCTATGATTTCAAGGGCAAGAAGGTCGGCTGGATCGGCACCGGCGCCACCAGCATTCAGGCGATCCCCGAGATAGCGGACGATGTGGAACATATGGATGTGTATCAGCGCACGCCGATCTGGCTGCTGCCGAAATCCGATATGCCGATCTCGCCGCGCCTGCAAAATATCTTTGCCAATATTCCCGGCGCGCAACGCCTCGCGCGTATCATGACCGTGATCATGACCGACATAGTCATGATCAACCTGCTGGTGTTCAATAAATATTTCAAGG
Source organism: Alphaproteobacteria bacterium (assembly GCA_023252275.1). Taxonomy (GTDB): domain Bacteria; phylum Pseudomonadota; class Alphaproteobacteria; order UBA11222; family UBA11222; genus UBA11222. The sequence goes on along the minus strand of JAHHGO010000031.1, from coordinate 5,455 downwards.
CGGGCGGCAAGTGGATCGAAGGCAAATGCATCGAGCATATCAAAAGGCAGGTGACCGACCCGGCAATCGCGGAAAAGCTGATTCCGAAATATGATTTCGGCTGCAAGCGGCCCAGCTTCACCAACAAGTTCTATCCGGTGTTCAATAAGGAGAATGTGGAACTGGTCACCGATCCGATCACCGGAATTACCGAAAACGGCATCGTCACCCAGGACGGGACGGAACGTCAGATCGACACGCTGATCGCCGCCACCGGCTTTCAGGTATTCGAGAAAGGCAGTGTGCCGACCTTTAGTATCGTCGGCAAGGGCGGCGTAGCTATCAGCGACTGGTGGGAAGAAAACCGCTATCAGGCGTTTGAGGGCGCCACCGTGCCGGGCTATCCGAATTATTTCATGATGTTCGGACCCTATAGCGTCTGCACGGCGTCATTTTTCGGCATGATCGACACCCAGTCCACGCATCTGGTGCGCTGCCTGAAAGAAGCCAGAAGGCGCAAGGCCAATTATGTCGAGGTGACCAAGGCCGCCAACGACGCCAATTTCGCCAAGGTGCAGAAACGCATGCACACGACCATTTTCAACGCGGGCGATTGCAAGGCGTCAAACAGCTATTATTTCGACCGGCATGGCGATAACCCGATTATCCGCCCCGTTACCGGTGTGGAAATGTGGCTCAAAAGCCGCTTTTTCAGCATGAACAATTACAGCTTCGCTTCAAAATAGACGGGGGTTGGGGGAAGCCGGGCGGCCTCCCCCTCCAAACTCTCAAGGAAGCCTCACCCGATCACGCCTTGTTCACGCAGGCTGGCGATATCGGCCCCGGTTTTGCCGATTTCCTTAAGCACTTCTTCCGTATGCTCGCCGAGCATCGGAGCGTGATGTGCGACCTGCCAGGCATCGCCGCCAAAACGCGCCGCCGGCCGCGGCGAGCGCATTTTTACGCCAGCTTTGGGATGTGTGATCTCAATCAGAGATCCCTGTTGCACAACCTGCGGGTCCATAAAAACCTGCTCGCGCTTGTTGACAATCCCCCCCGGCACGTCATTGTCGTCCAGCAGCTTCATCAATTCAGCGCTGCCATATTTGCGGTATTCAGTCTCAATAATATCCCACAGCTCCACGGCATATTTGCCGCGTGACGCCGCGGTGGCAAACCGCTCGTCCGAAAGCAGGTCTTCCCGTTTCATCGCCGCGCAGAAGCCCTTCCATTCCGAGTCGGATGAGAATGAACAGGTAATGAACCCGTCTTTGGTTTCAAATACGCGGTAAATGTCGGACAGGTTTGGCCGTCCTTCTTTTTCATCGTCCACGTAAATGTAATTGGCCATGCCATCGGGCCACAGAAATTGCAGCGACGCATCCATCATGGAAAGGCGGATATGCTGCCCCCCCTTGCCACGCGCTTTCGCCAGCAGACCGGAAGTGATCGCCTGAGCCGCTGTCACCGACGTAAGTTTGTCGACGACAATATTGCGAACCAGTTCCGGCTTGCCGGTCTTGGGGTTCCCCTGCACGTCGGTAAAGCCGGTGATTGCCTGCACGACCGGGTCATAGACCCGTTTATTGGAATAGGGGCCGCTATCGCCAAAACCGCTGATCGAGACATAGACGATGTCAGGGTTGATTTTTTTAAGCTGCTCGTAGCCTATCCCCATGCGTTCGGCCACGCCAGGACGGTAGTTCTGCACGAAGGCGTCACCGCCGCGCACAAGATCATAGAGCACCTGTTTGCCCTCGGGCTTTGAAATATTCACCGTCACCGAGCGCTTGTTGCGGTTGATAACAGCGAATACGGCGCTCATATCGCCACGGATCAGGCCAAGATAACGCACCAGATCGCCGATACCCGGCTGTTCAATTTTAATGACGTCAGCCCCCTGATCGCCAAGGATAGAGGTCGCAAACGGCCCCGAGACGATGCTGGTGACATCGATAATTCTTAAGCCCTCCAATGGTCCTGACATGATCTGCCTCCTGTTTTTGATTTTTTGGTTGCATCCGGACGGCCAGCCTACTATGCAAACACCACCACCCAAAAGCGTCAAAATTCGTTTTTTCCGGATTTGTGTATTAGGTCCGGCCTGATGACTGTTTTGAGACTTTTTCCGGGCCCGTAGCTCAGTGGTAGAGCATCTGACTTTTAATCAGGGGGTCGATGGTTCGAATCCATCCGGGCTCACCATCCCTCACCATGTCCTCCGAAGCCTTCTTTCTCCCCCGTAGCCTTAGCGAAGGGGGAGGCGTAGCTGGATGCGGACTCACAGCGTCGCTGCTTCGGAGTCAGGGTGAGCAAGGCCGGATGGCACGGCCTGACAGAAAATCCGGCGGACCGCGCCATGTTTGCGTTGCAGCCTATCTAACACCCAGCCGCCGCATACCGCCCGGCGTGAACAGTTCCTCGTCCACTTCTATATTGAACTTGACTGGCTCCGCCAGAGAGGTACAGCAGGGTAGGACATAAAGCCCCTATGCGTTAGAATGGCGGGACATTTTGACCGGACAGGCGGGAGGCCGATTTGCCCGAAAATTTTGATCTGATCATTTCTGGCGCAACCATCGTCAATCATGATGGCCGCGGCCTGGCCGATGTGGGCGTGCGTAACGGGCAAACCGTAGCGATCGGAGATTTATCGCAAGCCAGCGCCGGACGCCGGATCAATGCCAAAGGCCTGCATCTGCTGCCGGGCGTTATCGACAGCCAGGTGCATTTCCGCGAACCCGGTAATGAACATAAGGAAGATCTCGAAACCGGCAGTCTGGCCGCCGTGATGGGCGGCGTCACGGCGGTGTTTGAAATGCCCAACACCGTTCCCTCCACCACGGACGCCGGCGCGCTGGCCGACAAGGTGCGGCGCGCCAGCGGGCGGATGCATTGCGACTTTGCGTTTTATATGGGGGCGGCGGTTGAAAATGCCAGCCAGCTTGGCGAGCTGGAACGCCTGCCCGGCTGCGCCGGGGTCAAGCTGTTCATGGGCGCCTCCACCGGCAATCTGCTGGTGTCCGAAGATGAAGGGGTGCGTCAGGTGCTGCGGCATGGCACGCGGCGGGTGGCGATCCATTCCGAAGATCAGGCCCGCATGGTGGAACGCAAGCATCTGGCGCTGGACGGCAAGGTGGAAACCCATCCGGTCTGGCGCGATGCGCAATCCGCACTGCTTTCAACGCAGCGCCTGTTGCGCATCGCCCGCGAGGAACATCGCCGGGTGCATGTGCTGCATATTACCACGGCTGAGGAAATCGCCTTGCTGGCCGCGCACAAGGATATTGCCAGCGTCGAGGTGACTCCGCAGCATCTGACCCTTGCCGCGCCCGAAGCCTATGCCGATCTGGGAACCCGCGCCCAGATGAACCCGCCAATCCGCGACTCGCAGCATCGCGATGCGCTATGGCGCGGGGTGGCGGCGGGCATTGTCGATGTGCTGGGTTCCGATCACGCGCCGCATACGCGCCAGGAAAAAGGCCTGACCAGCGACAGCAATATGCGCTATCCGAATACGCCCTCCGGCATGCCGGGGGTTCAGACTCTGGTTCCGATATTGCTGGATCATGTGAATGCGGGACGGCTGAGCCTGGAGCGCTTTGTCGATCTGACCGCGCATGGGCCGAACCGGATTTTCGGCATTGCGGGCAAGGGCCGTCTGGCCGTGGGCTATGATGCGGATTACACGCTGGTGGACCTGCAGGCGGTGCGCAGCATTGAAGACAGCATGATGGCAAGCCGCTGCGACTGGACGCCCTATCATGGCCGCACGGTTACAGGCTGGCCGATGGGCACAGTGGTGCGCGGCCAGGTTGTGATGTGGGATGGCGCGCTGCAAACGCCGCACGGCGGCGCACCCATCCGTTTTCAGGAATGCCTGTGAGCAGCAGGCGATCAATGCAGGGTGGGTGCGCTTTCCAAAGTCAGGACAAGGCCCGCCACGCGGATCGGCTCCGAAACAATCCTCTCGCTGCAGGCGACGCGCACCGAATGCAGTTTGCCATCCAGATTGGCCTGCCAGAAATCCAGAAAATGACACAGGATTGGAAAGCGCGGGGCCAGATCCAGCCGCTGCCAGATAAAGCTTTGCAGCAAAACCGGATGATCCGGGATATGATACAATATCTCGGCGGTGGTGGGGCGGTATCCCTGTAACAAAAGTTCAAACTCGGTCATGAACTTCCTCGCAAAATGCCGTACAATACGCGATTGAACCAACATCTGCCTTTACAGATGATTAACAGGCAGCCTGTCAGCAGAGGAAATATAATATGCCGGACAATTTCAAGGCAATCTATGTCAGCAAAACCGACGCCGGTCAGGCCGTCGAAATAAAGCAGCTTACCGATGCGGATTTTCCGGCCAGCGCCGATGATAATGTGACGGTCGCCGTCGAATATTCCACGGTCAATTACAAGGACGGGCTGGCGCTGACTGGCAAATCGCCGATCATTCGCAGCTATCCGATGGCCCCTGGCATCGATCTGGCGGGCACGGTTACCGCCTCCGCCGACCCGAAATTCAAACCCGGCGACAAGGTGCTGGTGAATGGCTATGGGCTGGGGGAAAATCATTGGGGCGGCTATGCCCAGCGCGCGCGCCTGCCCGGCAAATTTCTGGTGCCGCTGCCCAAAGCTTTCAGCGCGGCGCAGGCCATGGCGATTGGCACCGGCGGCTATACCGCCATGCTGTGCGTGCTGGCGCTGGAAAAACAGGGGGTGCGTCCGGATCAGGGCGAAATTCTGGTCACCGGCGCGGCAGGCGGCGTCGGCTCTGTCGCCATCGCCCTGCTGGCGAAACTGGGCTTTAGGATCGTGGCGTCCACCGGACGGCTGGATGAAGCGGGATATCTGAAAGATCTGGGCGCAACCGAGGTCATGGACCGGGCCGGCCTGTCCGGCCCCGCCAAGGCGCTGGGCAAGGAACGCTGGGCTGGTGTGGTGGATGCGGTGGGCAGCACGACGCTGGCCAACGCCATCGCCCAGACAAAGTATGAAGGCGCGGTAGCGGCCTGCGGCCTGGCCCAGGGGGCCGATCTGCCGGTCAGCGTCATGCCCTTCATCCTGCGCGGGGTGAAGCTGATTGGCGTTGATTCCGTGATGGCCCCCATGGCGGCGCGGCTGGAGGCCTGGACCCGGCTGGCGCGCGATCTGGACCCGGCCAAACTGGCGCTGATCGGTGGCCGCACCATACCGCTGGCTGCCGTGCCGCGGGCGGCACAGGACATTCTGGACGGCAAAATCCGCGGCCGGGTGGTTGTGGATGTTAATGCCTGATCCGGCTTGGGATTTAAGCGCGATTTAGCCGGGTTTACTTGACAGCGCGCGGCTGGCACCCCTATATGCCAGCCGCAGCTTATGCCAGACATATTGGCGTAAATCGACGTTAGCGCGGCGGAGTAGCTCAGTTGGTTAGAGCAGCGGAATCATAATCCGCGTGTCGGGGGTTCGAATCCCTCCTCCGCTACCAGATT
>JAHHGO010000318.1 GCA_023252275.1 Alphaproteobacteria bacterium | reverse complement strand
ATGCCTTTTGCGGCGGGCGTCAGGTCCAGTTGCGCACCCAGCAACGCAAACATTTTGCGCCGCTCGATCGACATGCTGTCCGGCATCACCAGAATTAATTTATAGCCCTTGGCCGCACATGTGAACGCCAAAGCAATGCCGGTGTTCCCGGATGTCGGCTCAATGATCACCGTGTCCGGAGTAAGCTTGCCCCTGGCTTCCATATCTTCGATCATGGCGACGCCAATGCGGTCCTTGACGCTGGCCAGCGGATTGAAAAATTCCAGCTTCAGCAAGATATCCGCATCAACGCCCGCCTCTTTCGGCAAACGCTGTAGCCGGACCAGCGGCGTATCGCCAATGGTTTCGGTAATGCTGTTATAGACGCGCCCGCGACCGGGTTTTTTTCGCTCAAGCTGTTTGTCTCCGGTTCATAAATTAAATGTTGAAGTCTGCCTGTTTGCGCTGTTCGGGCGCGACATGCGCCTTGTCCGCGCGCTTGCACAGATCCTCCACAGTGATACTGTCAAAACGGCGCATCATTTCGGCCTGCATCTCATCCCACAATGGATTGATGACCGTTTGACCCAGCGCAGAGACAGTTTCGGTCTTTTCGGCATCATTGTCATCTGTGTCGCCGATCACCCGGATGATTTCGCCAACGCTGATCCGCCGCCGTTCCCGCGCCAGCGTATAGCCCCCGCGCGGGCCGCGCACGCCTTTCAGAATATTGGCATGCACCAGTTGTTGCATTACCTGTTCCAGATATCGTTGCGGAATACCCTGACGCTGGGTAATTTCGCGCGATTGCACCGGCGCCGGCCTGGCATTGTAGGCAATATCCACAACGGCCTCCAGCGCATAACGCATTTTTTTTGTCAGCCGAAGCATTAATCCAATAACCTTTTATAAACCCGTAGAACCAAAACCACCCGCACCCCGCCCGGTTTCGGGCAAGTCTGCAACTTCAATGAATTGCGCCTGCGCGACGCTTGCTATCACCATCTGCGCAATACGCTCGCCGCGCGTGATGGTGAACGGCGCCTTGCCGGTATTCAGCAGGATAACTCCGATCTCGCCGCGATAATCGCAATCGATGGTGCCGGGTGAATTCAGCACCGTGATCCCGTGTTTTAGCGCCAGACCGGAACGCGGCCGCACCTGCGCCTCATAGCCCGGCGGCAGCGCCATGGCCAGGCCGGTGGGGATCAGCGCCCTTTCACCCGGCGGCAGAATTAACGGATCATCGGCGGGCACCGCCGCGCACAGATCAAGCCCCGCCGCGCCCGGCGTGGCATAGGCCGGCAGCGGTAAATCCGGGTTATGCGGCAACCGGCGGAATGAAACGGTCAGCATCAGCTTTTCGCGAAATGTTCGGCGATGCGCCGGGCCAGGCGGCGCGCCACTTCGGTTTTGCTCATCGGTTGCCAATCCTCGACGCCATCGCCGGTCAGCAAATGCACGGTATTGAAATCGCCGCCCATAATGCCGGTCTCCGGCGATACGTCATTGGCGACAATCCAG
>JAHHGO010000317.1 GCA_023252275.1 Alphaproteobacteria bacterium | reverse complement strand
AGACTCCTGATGGGTGTCGATGCCAAGCCGCCGCGGGCGCAATGTGGCGGATTGGGTATCTTCGGGGTGCGGCTTTTGCTTGTTCATGATTCTTCCAGCCTGATGCGTTCCAGATGCTCTGGCACATGCGTTGTCCAGTTGAGCTGTTCCTCGATGGTATGCCGCAGCACATCGGACGCCACCGGTTCGCCGTGCGTAATGAACGTCATGTGTGGCGGTTTCTCGAAATGCCTGAGCCAGTTCAGGATTTCGGTACGGTCGGCATGGGCCGAAAGCATACGGAGATTATCCACCTCGGCCCTGATGGGCACGTATGCGCCATGGATTTTGACAGCCTCGGCGCCCGCCACCATGGCGGCCCCCCTGGTTCCCGCCGCCTGGTAGCCCGCAAACAGAATCGTGTTGCGCGCATCGGGCGCAAAAGCCTTGAGGTGGTGCAGCACACGGCCCCCCGTCGCCATGCCGCTGGCGGACAGAATAACTTTTGGCATCCTGTCCCGGTCAAGGTTTTTTGACTCCTCCACATCCCGCACATAATGCGCCACATCACAGACCCTGCGGCACTGTTCCCGCGTTAACCGGTGATCACCAAAACGCTCGCAAAATACGTCGCTGGCGTTCACCGCCATCGGGCTATCCAGGTAAACCGGCAGGTCGGGAATGCGGCCAGCGCGTTTGAGCTGGTCCAGATGGTACATGAGCATCTGCGCGCGCCCGACGGCGAATGCCGGGATCAGCACGGCGCCGCCGCGCCCCGCTGTCCGGGTGATCACCTCCGCCAGCGCATCCTGTGGATCGGTTGGTTCGTGCAACCGGTCGCCATAGGTTGATTCGACGACCAGATAATCCGCCTGCGCAATGCGCGTTGGATCATACATGACCGGGTCGTCTGATCTTCCAAGATCGCCGGAAAACACCAGCCTGGTTTTGCCAATCGTGATTTCCACAATCGATGCGCCGAGGATATGTCCCGCCCGGCGAAGCTGGGCATGTATCTCCGGGGCAACATCAAAGCGCTGATCAAAATCTTTGGTGATGAGCCTTTCCAGACAAATGCGGGCGTCTTTCTCCGTATACAGCGCAAGTGCGGGTTTGTGCCTGGAGAACCCATGCCGGTTGGCGAACTCGGCGTCACGTTCCTGCAAAAACCCGGAATCCGGCAGCAGGATCGCGCAAAGATCACGGGTGCCCGCCGTGCAATAAACCGGGCCCCGGAAGCCGTTTTTAACGAGCAGCGGCAGATAGCCCGAATGATCCAGGTGCGCGTGGGTCAGGATCACCGCATCAATTTTGGCGGGATCAATGGGAAACCGGGCCCAGTTGCGCAGCCGTAATTGCTTGAGCCCCTGAAACAGCCCGCAATCGATCAGGATTTTCTTACCTGCCGCTTCAATCAGATATTTCGATCCGGTAACCGTTCCAGCCCCGCCAAGAAAACGCAGGCGCATCCTGGTGGTTGCTTCGCTCGCCTGAGTATGCCTCATATCAGCGTTGTATCGCAAAGCGGCGCAACCGCGCGGC
>JAHHGO010000316.1 GCA_023252275.1 Alphaproteobacteria bacterium | reverse complement strand
GAGTTCGCGTAATCGATCAACTGCGCCTTGGTCAGCCCGGCAGCATTGCCCGTCGCTTTCAGCACCGCGCCGAGGCGAAGTTCTACCTTCTCCGCTTCCGCCGCCGCCGCCAATGCCGCTTTCAGACCGACACCAAGCCCCGCCAGCGCCGCGCCCGCAGCAACGCCGCCAATGCCAAGCGCACTTAGCGCAGACCCCAGAGGCCCCAGCCGCCCGGTAAGCGATTCCATTTCGCCCCGCACAGACCGGGACGCATCATTCAGCGCCAGCAGCCCCTTCGACGCGGGCGCGCTCGCATCCGAAACCTTTTTAAGCGCGGCCTGGCCTTGTGTGCCGACCTGATCCAGGCCGCGCGTAACCTGCTGCTGATTCTCAAGCGCCAGCCGGATGGAAATATTGCGCGAAGCCATCAGTCCACACCCAATCTGCTGCTGAGTTTCTGATACATGCGGTTAGCGCCCTTTTCCGAAATCGCCTTGAGATCGAATTTCTTTTTCAGCTTGACCTGCGGCACAAGAATGAACATCACCGCCGCCACGCCTGAACGGCTCTGGCGTACACGCACACGGCCTTTACTGCGCGAAACCTGTGTGCCACCCCTTACCCGGCCCGCACCGCTCACGCGCACATTGTCGGCCACCAGCAGCGGCGGCTTGCCCCGGCGCGGCACAAAGCGTAATTCTCCAAAGCTGGACGGCATCGTGCGAGGCGTAACCCGTTTGCCGTCCGTGCCTTTTTTCGGCGCGGCGTCCGTTGGAATAGCCAGGTACTTCCCGCCAGTCGCCCGGATCGTCACCCCGCGCTCGTGCGCATCAAGGATTTTTGGCGCTTTGGTCCAGACAAGCCCAGCCGTGCGCAATGGGGAATCGTTCGGATAGACTTTTGCCCGGATCGTGTTTGCAAGTTTGTTGCCCAGACCGGCGCTGCGCACATCGCCGCGCCAGTCCTGTTTGACCGCATCCGTGCTTTCCGTCACGGCTGACCGGGCGGCGTTACCCACAGCTTTCAGTTCGGCCCTCATGATCTCGCGCAGATCGCCGCTGATAGCCGCGCTAATACGCATGGCTATTGCTTCCTCTGCATGGCTTTCAACGCGGCCCGCTCCATGATCTGAATGTCGCTGAACAGTTCCGGCGTCATAGTCTCGCCCATCATTTGAACCGCCGCCCCCACACCATGATAATCAAGCCCCGTCGCGCCGTTCATGCCGGTGCGCCATTGCGTTTGAATACGGGTGAAGAGCATGAAGGATGGTTCATTTTCCGGCCACAGATCAAAATCCGCGTCAGTCTCTATGGCCTCGGCTATTTCAGGTGGTAAAGGCCCGAAATCCTCATAATCCGAAACGCCATTATCGCCGCCGCGCTCGAACCAGTGCGCAACGGCGTCTGTCAGTTTTTTTCTCGCGCCGGGCCGTTCAGCGATTTGGAAAACGCATTGAAGATCGCGCCGGGAACCTGGGCGATGTTCAGCAGATCTTTAAGCGCGTTATGGCTGAACGGCAGCGGGGTTTCCGGCTCAT
>JAHHGO010000315.1 GCA_023252275.1 Alphaproteobacteria bacterium | reverse complement strand
GGCGGGGCGGCCACAGCAATGAGTGATGCCGGACCGGACAGATTGCCGCATCATGTTTCGGCGGCGCCCTATGATCCGCGCGGCGCGGCCCCGGACAGCGCGCCGCAGGCGCCGCAATGGCGGCTGGTCTGGCGCAAACTGAAACGCCACCGTCTGGCCTATCTCAGCGGAATTTTTTTATTGCTGCTATACGCCAGTCTGCCGTTCAGCGAAGTCATCGCGCCCTATGCGCTGGAAGATCGCAATGCGGATTATCTGTTCGCACCGCCACAGGCCGTGCATCTGTTTCACAATGGCGAATTTATCGGCCCCTTTGTTTATGGCTATAAGGGGGTGGCCAACCTGAGCCTGTTCCGGTGGGATTATGTCATCGACACGCAAAACATACAGCAGATACGGTTTTTCTGCTCCGGTCCGCAATATGAATTCTGGGGATTGTGGCGGGGTGATTTTCATCTCATCTGCCCAGCCGAAAACGGCACGCTCCATCTGTTCGGCGCCGACCGGCTGGGGCGCGATATGCTGTCGCGCATTATTTACGGCACACGCATTTCGCTCAGCATCGGGCTGATCGGCATTTCGATCAGTTTCGTGCTGGCGCTGCTGATTGGCGGCATGGCCGGATATTTTGGCGGCTGGATGGATAATCTGACCCTGCGCTTTATCGAGGTCATCCGCGCCATGCCCGAACTGCCATTATGGATGGCGCTGTCGGCGGCGCTGCCTGTTACCTGGAGTCCGCTTGCGGTCTATGCCGGGCTGACGGTGATCCTGGGCCTGCTGGATTGGCCGGGGCTGGCGCGCGCGGTGCGGGCCAGGCTGATGGCGCTGCGCGAGGAAGATTACGCCACCGCCGCAATCCTGATGGGCGCGGGGCCTGCGCGCCTGATCGGGCGGCATCTGCTGCCTAATTTCATGAGCCATCTGATCGCCAGCGCCACACTGTCCATTCCCGCCATGATCCTGGGCGAGACAGCCCTATCCTTTCTGGGCCTGGGTATGCGGCCGCCGGTCACCAGTTGGGGCGTGCTGCTGGTCGAGGCGCAGAATATCGGCGCCATCAGCGCCTATCCCTGGATCATGCTGCCCATGCTGCCGGTAATTCTGGTGGTGCTGGCGTTCAATTTTTTTGGCGATGGGTTGCGCGACGCCGCCGATCCCTACAGCCAGTAAATTTACAGAGGATCGGATTTTAACCGGTCCACATCCGCCGCCAGCGTGCCGGGCTGGGCCAGTTCCTGCGCATGGCGGCGGTGCGAGGCGATGCTGAACGGAATCAGCGCCAGATAGGCAAGGCCGGTCAGCACATACATCAGCCAGGGATAACCCACCACCGCCGCAGCGATCACGCCGGCTATCAGCAGGATAGGCAGCACCATTTCGCGGCCGATATGCGCGCGCTTCAGCGAAAAAGTGGGGATGCGGCTGATCATCAGAAAGGCGATGCCGCTTGTATAAAGGCCGACCAGCACCGGCGCTTCGCGCAGCCATTCCCATCCCACAAAAAACAACGGGATCGACAA
>JAHHGO010000314.1 GCA_023252275.1 Alphaproteobacteria bacterium | reverse complement strand
CCTTTTCCTCGGCGCGGAAGCACAGGATCAGGTGCGCGCGGACCTGCAACAGCTTCGTGACCATGTGCTTATGTTCTGTCTTCGGCCTGATCCATGCGGCCATCTTGACGGCCTCGCGCTTTTTCCAATCATCGCCCGCCATGCGGTTCAGTTCGGCTTCCTGCATGTCGAGGACGCCGCCGTCGCCCGCCCATTCATGGCTCATGCTGTCCACCACGATCACCGGATACGCGGCCTTGTCGGCGGCCATAATGGCTTCCGCATAGGCATCCGGGGAAAACGGCGCGCGCAATTCCGCGACATCGAATTTGAACTTATCCGCGTAATGCAATGACCGGCGGTTCTCTGTGTCTATCAGCGCGAACGGCTTATCGCCCGCGATGCCGGAAGCAAGGCGTAGCGCCGTGAAGGTCTTGCCAGCACCTGTACCCCCCGCCAATCCAATCAGCAGGCTGACATTTTCGCGCACGGCGGGTTTGAACGCTATATTCATGACGGAATCCTTTCTACCGGCGCCTGCCAGGCGAATATTCTGTCGCGGATGGCCTGGCTATCGTTCGGTGTGCTGAATCCGATGGACGCTTTGAGTTTTTCATGCCCGGTGAGCGCCCAAGGCGGCGTCTCGATGATTTTCTTTTTGTGCGGATAACCGGGCCACTTGCCGGTGTTCATACATTCCCGCCAGATCGCGATGGCGATTTCCACTTCATGCTCGGAGATGGCATAGCCCGCTTCGTCCAGGCCAGTGATGGACACGCCATAGGGCGGATCGACTTCAACCGCCAGCCATGACCATTCCGGCTTCGGCAGATCGGGGAAGCATTTGCGGAAGCCGCGAAGGTAGAAGGCGGCTGAAAAGTCATAGCCCATATTGATGATCTTGCGCCCGAAAGCGTCCGGGTGCGCCGACTGGCCATCGGTTTTAACATCGAACAGATGGCGCCGGTCATTCGACATTCGGTCGATACGCGCCCGGCACAGAACGCCGCCGGGTTCCTCCCATATCAGCGTGACTTCCGATACGCCGTCTGCAAATGCCGCGCCTTCCTTGAACAGCGGCAATTCCCGGCGCATCGACATGGCTATCGCAAGCGCCTGTTCATACTCGGCAGTCTTGAGCGGCATGAGGCCAGCGGCAAGGGCTTCGTCGCGCGCTTCCCTCGCTGCCTTGGTTCTGTAGTCTGCAAAATCAAGAATTGCGATACGCTCGGGCTTGTCTTCCAGCCCAATCGCGTGAACGGCTTTCCCCAGATCAAACTTGCGTTCATTGCCCGTCTCAAAATCAGGATTCAATCGCGGGTGCGCAGTCCATGCGTGGAGCGGGCTTTGCGTCAACAGCAGCTTTGCGACACCGGCCCGAAGGCTTGGTTTCGCGCAAGGTTCATCGTTATAAACATCTGCCGCCACGTCGAAATAAACGCCCGGCGGGAATGTGGTCTGGCCGGTCATTGCCCGGCCCCATCATCCGGAACAAGATCGCATGGGGACTCCTCCTCGACCACCAGGTTCCGCCCTTCCGCCGTCCACGTCATGG
>JAHHGO010000313.1 GCA_023252275.1 Alphaproteobacteria bacterium | reverse complement strand
TATTAAGGGAAATCTCTTTGGTCAGCCGGGTTCTGGTGTCCGCCTGTGCCGGAAGCACATTCGAGGCAGCAGGCTTCAGGAGTACATCATCAAAGGTAAGGGCTTCCTGAATCTCCAAAATAGTCTCCAGCACTAAAGGTGGCGGAATATGACGATGGGGGACGCGAAAGTCAACAGGAACCCGCAGCTAAGCGGCCTATAATATGCGGCGGCGGCTTATTCCACTAAAATGCTACCCCTGAACCCCGTCGCCAGCACATAGATTTCTTTTGAATCGGCGCGGCTGGCTTTGGGTTTGACATGCTGCACGCGGGTGAACATCTGTTTCATGCGGATCAGCAGTTTGGCCTCGGTTCCGCCCTGCAGCACCTTGGCGCAGAAAGTGCCGCCCGGCGCCAGCACCTCGCAGGCGAACTCATAGGCCAGATCGCACAGCGCAATGATACGCGCATGGTCAGTCATTCTATGCCCGGTGGCGGGCGACGCCATGTCGGAGAGCACAATATCCACATCGCCCCCGAGCGCCGTGCGGATGCGTTCCGGCGCTTCGGGCGACAGAAAGTCGATCTGCATGAACTGTGCGCCGGCCACCGCATCCATTTCGTTGATATCTACCGCCAGCACCTTGCCCGCACCTGTGCGCGCCACACATACCTGGGTCCAGCCGCCGGGCGTTGCGCCAAGGTCCAGCACGCGCGCCCCCTTGCGCAACAGATGATGCTGATCATCGATCTCCAGCAGTTTGTAGGCAGCGCGCGATCGATACCCTTCGCGCCTGGCCGCCGCCACATAGGGATCATTCAACTGGCGTTGCAGCCAGCGGGTCGAGCTTGTGCTGCGTTTGCGGGCGGTTTTTACCCGAACGGTAAGATCACGTCCCGCGCCACCTATCTTGTCATTCATAATAGGGCCGGGCGGCGGTCGTCCTGTCGCATCAACATGGTCAAAATTCCTTCACGTAATCCGCGATCCGCAACCCGTAGACTATTGGCCGGCCACAGATCGGTAATTGCCTCCAGTATGGCGCACCCGGCCACCACCAGATCTGCGCGTTCCTGCCCGATACAGGGCACCGCCACCCGCGCATTATAATCCATCCCGGAAAGCTGCTGCGCCACCGCACGTATTTCCGGCACGGATACCCATACACCGTCCACCAGGCTGCGGTCATAGCGGCGCAGCCCCATATGGACCCCTGCCAGTGTCGTAACAGTGCCGGACATGCCCAGCATCTGCACTGCGCCCGCATCGAAATGCGGGCGCAGATTATGTTCCTGTTCAAACCCCCGCAGATGTTCGCGCACCTCGGCGACCATTGTTGTGTATGCGCCAGGGGAAATTTCCAGACTACCATATTTCTCAGACAGGCTGACAACACCATGCGACATGCTGGTCCAGGCCAGAATATCGGGATTGCGCCGGTTCGCCAGATCAAGCCAGATCAGTTCGGTGCTGCCGCCCCCCACATCAAACACCAGCGCGTGGCGGTTAGTATGGTCCAGCAATGGCAGACACCCGGCAACCGCCAGACGCGCCTCTTCAG
>JAHHGO010000312.1 GCA_023252275.1 Alphaproteobacteria bacterium | reverse complement strand
CCGGAAAGGGGGGTGCCAGTTGGCATCGTTGTGCGCGGATTGGTATTCAACGCATCGATGGTGATATAGCCGGTAGCGTTGGAGGTGGCGACCACCTGCGCGGCGCGGGCAGAGGCGTCGTTAAATGGAAGGCCAAGCGCCGCTGCGTCGGCGGCAGTCGACGGGAGTATGCCCAGCACGTCGGCTGTTGTAAGCGTGCCCGCCGCAGCCTTGTCGGCCAGGGCGGAGGGTATTTCGCGCCGCAGGCCGATGACAGGCAGGCCTGGGATTGGTGGCGTTCCCCTGTTGATGGTGCCCGGCGCCAGACCCAGGATGGCTTCCTGTATGGCGGCGACATCGGTGAACGTGGTCTGTCCGCTGCGCGCCGCTGTCTGGTTCAAGGCCGAATATTGCGTAGGTACGAAGCCAGGAACCGCCGCATCCAGCACGTTGACCCCGCCCGGCCCGGCGCCAGCGCCGGCTATGACCTGCTGCAGGCCCAAGGCGGCCGGAAAGCCAAATGGGCTAAGCCCGCCGGCCTGTGGCGCCCGTGTGACGAACGCTGTTAAGCCGCTCAGGTCATTGGCCAGCGCGGCCTGTTCGGCAAAGGCATAGTTGAAGGGCTGGTCGTGGCGGTAGGTCGCCTCGGCCTGCACCGCGATGCCGGAAACCGTGGTGCTGAGGCTGAGGCCCACCGTCTGAACGTCCTTGGGATAATGCAGCCGGTAGCTCTGTGTATTGGATAGCGCCGCCGCCGTTATGTCGTCAATGGTGGCAAGGCCGCGGTTGAAGAGCCTGGTCATATTATTGCAATTTGTATAACCGCCGGGAAGCGCCAGAGCGAGACGCCCGGCCGCCAGGTCCCTAACGCTATTGGCGACGGCGTCTCCCGGGCCGAACCCGGGGGCGCCGTCGGCATTGGGATCAAAGGAGAATGGCGTGCTGGCCGAACCGACGCCGCCAGACGCCATGCCGAAGGTCGCGCCACCGGCGCCGATAAGATTGCAGGTGGACTGCGCCACTTCGAAGGCGTTGCGCGAACCGCCCGGCGGGGCGGCGCCAACAGAAGACCCGAACCCGCCAATTTCCCCCGGCAGCGCGGCAAAGGGAGTGATATGATATTTGGCGCTCGAAGGATCCTGGCGGGAGAATTCCACGATCGGCAACCGCGAATGCAGGTTCATGAAGAACAGGCCAAACTCGGTCCCCTGATTGAACTCGGATGCAAAATAGCGTAGCGCGAAACCAAATTCGCCGCCGTTATCCGCGTTCTTGTCATTGTTGCGCTCAATGCTAACCGCTGGAACGTTAACGCCTTCCAAACTATACCCTGCGGTTTCGATATCGAGGCCGTTGGCGATCAGGAAGGGATTGAAGCGCGCATCGTCGCCAAGGGACAATGCGCCGCCGCGAATCGGCTGAGAACCACGGCCCACAATATCCGCTGCGCTGAAAAAGGTGCCGCTGGGATCGGGAACGATATTGTCCGACTTGAACTGGTAGAAACCGTCAATGCTGAAACCGCCGGGCAGCCCCAGCGAAGCGCGCGCCGCCAGAATCGGTGTGAAGAATTCCTTC
>JAHHGO010000311.1 GCA_023252275.1 Alphaproteobacteria bacterium | reverse complement strand
CTCGATTTCCGGCTGGCACGGCGTGACCTCGGTGGTGCTGGGCAATTGCGGCTTTGGCTTTGTGCCGGTGCGCCCGGCGGAACGCGAACGCTCGATGCTGATGATGACCCGCACCGAAGCGATCCCGTTTGAATCCATGAAGCAGGGCATGCACTGGGATTGGGAAACCATTCCGGAATATCTTGACAGCCTGGAACGCGCGCCCAAGGGCGTGAATGTCATCCAATATCTGCCGACCACGTCGCTGATGGTCTATGTCATGGGTCTGGAAGCGGCCAAAACCCGCCCGGCGACCGATGCTGAAAAAGCCGAGATGAAGCGCCTGCTGCATGAAGGCATGGATGCGGGCCTGTGCGGCTTCTCGCTGCAACGCCTTGGCCGCAATTCCGCCCAGGCGGATTTTGACGGCACGCCGATGGTTACCGATACCATGTGCGATGAGGATATTCTCAATCTGGCGGAAGTGCTGCGCGAACGCGGCGAAGGTTTCATCCAAATCACACAGTCCACCGGCAAGATCAAGGAGGATCTGGCGTTCCTCGAAAAGCTGGCGGAAACCGCGCAACGCCCCGTATTGCATAACGCCATCGCGCCCTCGCGCAATGACCCGAAAGTGCATCAGCGCAGCCTTGCCTGGCTGGAAAAGATGCGCGCGAAGGGCCTGCCGATTTACGGGCAGACCGCCACCGTGCGCACCGGTTTCGCCTATACGCTGGAAAACTGGAACCTGTATGACAGCAGCAAAGCCTGGCGCAAGGTCACAACCGGCACCTTCGAGGAAAAGCTCGCCAAAATGAAAGACCCCAGCCTGCGTGAGGCGTTGAAGACCGAATTTGATAGCGCCAACCGCAAGCTTGAAATCATTCAGGCGGGCATTGGCGGCCCGATTCGCAACCTGATTGTGCAGGATGTGAACGGGGTGGCCGAACTGGAAAAATATATCGGCAAGTCGCTTAGCCAGATCGGCGCCGAAGAAAACAAGCATCCGATCGACGTTATGCTTGATCTCTCGGTTGCCGGTGATCTGAAGGTCGAATTCCTTGGCCCCAATCGCGGCTTCAATGCCGACTTCATGGCCGAGATGACCAATGCGTCCGAATATACCTTCCCCGGCGTTTCGGATGGCGGCGCGCATACCAAATTCTTCACTGGCGGCGCGTTCACCACCGATTATATCAGCTGGCTGGTGCGCGACGAAAGCAAGATCACCCTGGAAGAAGCGCATTACCGGCTGTCGTCATTGCCGGCAAAGGCCGCGGGCTTCGCCGATCGCGGCGAGTTGAAACCGGGCCTTGCCGCCGATGTGGTGGTGTACGGATTAAATGAACTTGCCACGGAGCCGGAATGGGTGGGCGACATTGTGCATGATTTCCCGGCCAATGAATGGCGCCGGGTAAAACACGCCAAGGGCTATCACGCGATTATCGTCAATGGCGTGCCCACTTTCGTGCATGGCGAATGCACTGGCGCGACGCCGGGCAAGCTGCTCCGCAATGGGCGCGGCTAGTAATTTCGGGTATTATCCATGTTGCGGACGGCGGCCCCTTTTCCTTAGGGGGCCGCCGTTTTCGT
>JAHHGO010000310.1 GCA_023252275.1 Alphaproteobacteria bacterium | reverse complement strand
ATGTGCCAGAGCATCTGGAACGCATCAGGCTGGAAGAATCATGAACAAGCAAAAGCCGCACCCCGAAGATACCCAATCCGCCACATTGCGCCCGCGGCGGCTTGGCATCGACACCCATCAGGAGTCTGTCGTCTATATGCGGCAGGATTGCCACATCTGCCGCTCGGAAGGTTTCACCGCACAGGCCCGCATCCAGGTATCCGCCAACGGGAACAGCATTATTGCAACGCTGTGTACGGTTACAGGCGAGCTGCTTCAGCATGGCGAAGCGGGCCTGTCCGAAAGCGCATGGCGGCTGCTTGGCGCAGCAGAGGGCGGCGCGATATCGTTCGCCCATCCGCCGCTGGTTGAATCGCTAAGCCTGATGCGCGGCAAAATCTATGGGCAGCGTCTTACGACGCGCTCGGCGCAGCTGATCATTCAGGACATTGTTGCCGGCCGCTATGCCGATGTGCACCTGTCCGCCTTTATCACCGCCTGCTCCGGCCGCGCGCTTGACCGGAACGAAATGATGGCCCTGACCAAAGCGATGGTGACTACGGGAAGCCAACTGGATTGGGGACGCCGGCCTATTGCCGACAAGCACTGTATCGGCGGCCTGCCCGGCAATCGCACGACACCGATTGTAGTGGCGATTGCCGCCGCCTGCGGATTGATAATTCCGAAAACCTCCTCACGGGCGATTACCTCTCCGGCGGGGACGGCGGACACCATGGAGACACTCACTACTGTTGATCTCAATGTGCCCGCCATGCGCCGCGTGGTCGAGCAGGAAGGCGGATGTATCGTCTGGGGCGGGGCGGTTGACCTTAGCCCCGCGGATGATCTTTTGATCCGGGTTGAGCGGTTGCTTGATCTGGACAGCGAGGGGCAACTGGTGGCCTCGGTGTTGTCCAAAAAGATCGCAGCGGGCGCGACCCATGTTGTGCTCGACCTGCCGGTTGGACCCACGGCAAAACTGAGAACCCCAACCGATGCGCATCATCTCACAAATGCGCTGCGCGGTGTAGCCGAGGCCATGGGCCTGCATGTGCGCATGGCTCTGACGGATGGCGCCCAGCCGGTTGGCCGGGGCATTGGCCCCGCACTTGAGGCGCATGATGTGCTGGCGGTACTGCGCAATGATCCGTCCGCGCCCCAGGATTTACGCGAACGCGCGGTGCATCTGGCGGCAGGCCTGCTGGAGATGATTTTACAATGCTCAGCCAGAGACGCGGTGACGAAAGCCGTTGAGGTGCTGAACAATGGCGATGCGTGGCGGAAGTTCGAGGCGATCTGCAAAGCACAAGGCGGTTTGCGCGAACCGCAGAAGGCGCCCCACACCCAGCCGGTTCTGGCCGCGCATTCGGGCACAGTCACAAATATCGACAATCGCGTCCTGGCGAAAATCGCCAAACTGGCCGGCGCTCCCGGCGCCAGGACGGCGGGGCTGGAGTTTCACGCACCGCTTGGCGCGCTGATGGAAAAAGGCATGCCGCTCTATACGGTGCATGCGGAATCAAAGGGCGAGCTTGCCTATGCGCTGGACTATGTCGCCAACCATCCCGGCGTGATCAGGCTGGAGGCCAACGCATGA
>JAHHGO010000030.1 GCA_023252275.1 Alphaproteobacteria bacterium | reverse complement strand
TTATTGATTTAACCCGGCCCCTGGATATTGAAGCTGCAAACTGAGACTACGGGATCGCGCCATGTTAGTGAACCGCCTGCCGCCGTTCGATTTTGATCTGGGTGAAACCGCGGACATGCTGCGTGACAGCATCGCCGCCTTTACCGCCAGCGAAATTGCGCCACGCGCCGCTGAAATCGACCGCAGCAATGAATTTCCGCGCGATCTGTGGCCGCGTCTGGGCGCGCTTGGCCTGCTGGGCATCACGGTCGAAGAGGAATATGGCGGCGCGGGCATGGGCTATCTGCATCATGTCGTGGCGATGGAGGAAATCAGCCGCGGATCGGCCAGCGTGGGCCTTTCTTATGGCGCGCATTCGAATCTGTGCGTCAACCAGATCCGCCGCGTGGGCAGCGATGGGCAGAAACGCAAATATCTGCCCGCTTTGATGAGCGGCGCGCATGTCGGATCGCTGGCCATGAGCGAGACCGAAGCCGGTTCCGACGTTGTGTCGATGAAGCTGCGCGCCGACAAGCGCGGTGACCGCTATATTCTGAACGGCAACAAATTCTGGATCACCAACGCGCCCGATGCGGATGTGCTGGTGGTTTATGCCAAGACCGACCCCAAAGCGGGTCCGCGCGGCATTACGGCGTTTATCATCGAGCGCGGCTTCAAGGGTTTTTCCACTGGCCCCAAGCTCGACAAGCTGGGCATGCGCGGCTCCGGCACCTGCGAACTGATCTTTCAGGAGTGCGAAGTGCCGGAAGAAAATGTTATGGGCGGCGAAGGCAAGGGTGTTAATATTCTGATGAGCGGGCTGGATTATGAACGCGCAGTGCTGGCGGCCGGTTCGCTTGGCATCATGCAGGCCTGCATGGATGTGGCGGTGCCATACATTCATGAGCGCAAGCAATTTGGCCAGCCGATCGGCACGTTCCAGCTGATGCAGGGCAAACTGGCGGATATGTACACCACGATGAACGCCACACGCGCCTATGTCTATGCTGTCGCCAAGGCCTGCGATCGCGGCGGCCCGACCCGCAAGGACGCCGCTGGCGCAATCCTCTACGCCGCTGAAAAGGCAACCTGGATGGCGCTTGAAACGATCCAGATACTGGGCGGCAATGGCTACATCAATGATTATCCTGCGGGGCGGCTGATGCGCGACGCAAAGCTTTATGAGATTGGCGCAGGCACCAGTGAAATTCGCCGCTGGCTGATTGGCCGCGAATTATTTGATGAAACCGCGTAACTGATTGGTTATTCCCATGAAGATTAATGAACAAAAGCGGCGGAACATTGTTGGCCTGCTGGCCTGCGTGTGGTTTCTGTGTGTCACGGTCGACACGGGCTTCACGCAGGACGCGAATACAGACCGGGTATCAAAGATCCGTGATCAGATAAACGCAACCGACACGCGGATGGTGAACCAGGCCGATATCACCACTCTGCGCAGTGATTTGAATAATGCGATGGATGCCATCGTCACCCGGATTCAAACGCTTGAAAAAGACATGGTTGACATGAAATCCCGAATACGGGTGTTGGAGGCGCGCACGGCGCCTTCCGCTGCAGTAATTACAGTCCCTGCTGCGAGCCCGGCCGCGCCTGCGCCGCAAGCGCCACCGCCCGCTGCTGCTGCTGCTGCTGCGCCTGACGGGTTAAAAATGAATGTGTCCATGTGCGCCAGCGGCTGTGACGCCATGAAGTTTTCCGATGCCGTTGCGCTATTGGGAGAAGGCGGCACCCTGACAGTTGAACCTGGAACCTATTTTGACTGTATCGTGATAAGAAAATCAATGAAACTTGTGGGGAAAATTGCCCAGGATGGCAGCCGCGCACATCTCAAAAAAATCGCCTGCAGCGGCAAGGGCGCCGTTGATGTGGAAGCCCCGGAGGTTACCATTCAGGGGCTGAAAATCAGTGAAATAACCGTCCCCGATGAGAATGGCGCATGCGTACGCATAAACGCGGATACTGGCAAGGTGCTGATCAAGGACATTATATGCCTGAAGAGCGAAAATGGCATCCTGGGCGCGCCCAACAATGAGAATGGAATTCTGACAATCGAAGATTCCACTTTTGAAGGCCACGGCAAAAACGGTCGAGCGCATGGCCTGTATATTAACGGCGGAAGCGAAGCAATACTGCGCAATGTTAAAATTCTGGCGTCAGATAATGGTCACTTGCTGAAAACCGGCGCCAGGTCCACACTGGTGGAGAACAGCGTGATCGCGGCGCTGGGGGGCAATAGCGGGGCGGCTATCAACAATTACAGCGGCGGCAAGCTTACGGTCAGAAACAACGTAATTCAGCTTGGCCCAAATACGCAGAACCATAACTTTCTAACTTATGCGGATGAACCGGATCGTATCACGCCAGGGGGCGTGCACGAGATGCTGATTGAAAACAACTGGTTCATTTATGACGATCCCAAGCGCTGCTGCCACTGGCTGTTCAGCAAAAGAAGCAACATTCTGGATAAAATTGAAGTGCGGAACAATAAATTTGTCGGCCACGTTGATCCGGTAGTTGCTGGCGTCGACATGCGGCTTAACAAGGAATATGACGGCCGGGACGCAGCTGGCCTGCGCAATTATGACGGCACACTGGAATCATTACCCAAACCGGGCAGTTGAGGGTTAAATCTCTCCCCGGCCCGCAACCGGCCATACTGGCTTTGGATAAAATTGCGGAACCCGCCCGCCCGCAAGCCCCGCATCGCGGATTGCGCCGGTCAACAGGCGGTGCGCGTGATACTCCTCAAACGCCAGTTCCGGATTGGCGTGGATGCCGTGCGATATTTCCAGCAGCGGCCCGCGCATTGCATCCATGCTCCCGCAAACTTCCGCCTTCAGTTTATCCAGGTGCTTGGCCTGCTTCTCCGGTTTAACGCGCCGTCAGCGGCGCCATATTCAGATGCATGCCGGCGTCCGTAATCAGAGTTTCGCCGGTAATATGTTCGGCCCCCTCGGCGCAGAAAAACACAACCGAATCCGCTATATCATCCGGCGTTCCGGCGCGTTTCAGCGGTGTGATCTTGCGCTGTGTATCCAGCATGGCCTGATAGCCGTCCGCATCCAGACGATCCGAAAACCAGCGCGTGCCGATAAAGCCCGGGCATACGGCGTTGACGCGAATTTCCGGCGCCAGCGCGCGCGCAAGCGACAATGTCATGGTGTTCAGCGCGCCTTTGGACGCCGCATAAGCAATCGAACTGCCGATTCCAACCACGGCCGCAATGGACGATACATTCACAATGGCGCCCTTGCCGCCAGCCTTCATGGCGGGCGCCACGGCCCGCGTCATCTGATAGGGGCCAACCACATTCAATCCATAAATATAATGAAAATCATCCGCCGTCAGCGCATCCAAATCCCGATGATCGGCAAACACCGAAGTGCCGGCATTATTCACCAGAATGTCAATGCGGCCCCATTTGTCCATTGTTTCCTGCGCCAGGCGGCGGCAATCGGCGTCTTCCGCGATATTTGCCTTCACAAGCAGCGTCTCCACGCCAAAGGCGCCGCATTCGGCTGCAACCTCGCATGCTTCCTTTTCACTTTTGGAATAGTTGATCACCACATTGACGCCGCGCGCCGCCAGCTTTACCGCCACCGACGCGCCCAGCCCCATGGCGGAACCCGTGATGATCGCCGCTTTGCCTTTTATGTCCATTTTCCGCGCGCCTCATATTAGCCTGATATGAGGCAATGATGCGTCAAGTGCGGCATTCAATCAATTGCAATCATGATGACCGGGCGGAATTGGCTGAGAAGAACGCGGCGGCCGCTGTTAAATTAACGCCACCGCGCGCCTCATATCTGCACGTCAAAAAACTGCAGATGCCAGCGCAGTTCTTCTTCGTCCATTGGATAATCGACCCCGTTCCGGGCCAGCGCCAGATCGGCCCGGGCCACGTGGCCCACCGTTTTCTGCACCTCAAGCGCCGTGCGCATCGAACATCCCGCCTTCCAGACCAGCGCGGTGATCGCCTTGCCGCTGCGCGCTTCCAGAATACGGCGCACGATCACTTCGGGAATGGCCGCTTTCAGCGCCAGCGCCTCGATCACAAAATCGTTGCGCCTGGCGGTTGCGGCGGCGGCAATATCGACATCCGTCAATGCGCCCGCCTCAAACGCCTGGCGCGCGCTTACTCCCGATGGCTCCTCATCCGGCTCACCCAGTTCCTTTTCCAAATTTATCCGTTCACGGATGGATTTTTTCAAAATTTCGGCTGTTTCCATGTCAATGTTCAGATCCTCGCGTTCCAGAAGAATGCTTAGCAGCGATGAGGCGACAAACCCGGCCACGCGGCGCACCGCGCGCAAGGGCAGTTCCGGGCGCATCACAATGGGCTTGTGCCAGCGATGAATGTCTTCGGCCTGATCGATGATGGCGTCCAGTGTTTCTTCGCGAATTTGCGCATTCTTGTTGGCCAGCAGCGACGCAACCGCCGATACATCCAGCGCAGCAACGATCGCGTCGGCCACAGGCTCGCTGACATGCTGACGTTTGGCGATGGGCGCCATCGCCCCATCAACAATACCGCTTGCCATTATCTGCAACAGATCATCGTCTGACAGCAGCGGCGAATATTCCAGTATTGGCGCGCGTACGACCTCTTCAAGATCTTTCGCCAGACGCAGAGCAATGCTCTTTGGCACATTATCCGAATGCTTGATTTCCTCGGCAACAATCTGGCGCACACGAGGCAGATGATCATCGGCCAGCTTTTCCAGTATTGCTTCCATACGCTCCCGTAGCTTGACCTGCGCATCCTGGGGAAGACCGGGAACGAGACGCGAAATTTTGCGCGCCAGTTCCATGCGCACTTCATCATCTTTGTCGTCTGTCAGAAGTTCATCCGCCTGAATGGGCGTGTGCGGGTTTTTTGCGACCCTTCGGCGTACTTTCGGCGATTCATCTCCCGCAAGATAATAAAGCATCTCGGCAGGAGAATCTTCGCGGCCCGCCAGATCGGTTCTCTGGGCAAGCTGATTCTTTTCAAGAACCTTGCGGGCTGTTTCATATTCCAGTTCTTTTGGCAGCTTGCGGCCAAAAGGAAGCTGCTCAAGAATTTTCCTTAGCATTGTGACTGCCTTATCCTTTTATTGAAGTTCCTGAAGCGGCGGCGCATGGCGGCTCCGCGATTATCAGCGATCCCTTGCCCTTACGCTTGGCCTGATACATGACCTCGTCCGCGCGGCAGATCAGCTGCTGCAACTGTTCTGAAAAATTTGGGTCCGCAATGGCAATGCCAATGGATATACACAGTTTCGGCATATCCGGCGGCGGCTGGATTCCTGCCAGCCTGGGAAGAGATTTTGCAGCCTCGATCAGATGGCGCGCCTTGACCGCGGCGCCTTCCGCATCCGTGTCCTCCAGCCAGATGGCAAATTCATCGCCTCCCAGACGGGCGCACAGATCGCCTATGCGGCTATGCTCGCGCAGAATATTGGAGAATTCTTTTAATACCTGATCCCCCGCCGCATGGCCAAACCGGTCATTGACGGGTTTGAAATTATCAAGATCGATATAAAGCAGGGCGCCGCTGCGCGAGACACGGTAAATATGCCTGTGACGCAAATGCAGATCTTCCATGAATGCACGCCGGTTCATTAATCCTGTGAGATCATCTGTGCGCGACAATTCGGCAAGCTGGCGCATCTGATTGTCATGTGCGATGGCCATGCCAATATTGCCTGCGACGGCCCGGCTAAGAGATCGCATGACCATCCCCGGCGTATCAGGCTTTGAGGTTTCAAAATTTTCCTCAGACGGATTTTGCAGAAGGATCACACCGTTGAGTGCGCCCGCATAGGTGGTGGCGGTTATCTGATAGGCGTGTCCCGAATCCGTTAAATTCAGTGTTTCACTTTCCAGCCTGGCCCTTGTCTCCAGCATCTCCAATTCGATACGTGTCAGAACCGGATAATTCTCCTGTTTATCGCCTGAAGCAGATTCACCCAGAACCCTTAGCCGCCGTTTGGCGTCCAATCCCAGAATCAGACATAGCGATGCACCGGCCGCGCCAGACAGCAGGCCAGCCGCCTCATTGAACGCCAGGACACGATCAAGATTATTGTGGACGGCGTCCACGATAGCGCGCACCTGCAACTCGCGCTGCTGCATGAATTCGAGCGCCAGCTGCTGACGCTTGGCCACTGTGAAATCACTGCTGACGCCACGCGCGCCGAGCCATTTGTTATTTCTGTCATAGACCGGCAGCGCATCCACGCGGCAATATCGGGTTTCACCCTTCGCATCCCGCAGCCTGACTTCGACATTTTCAACAGGCGTTCTGGATATAAAAGGATTTTCGATGGACGAGGGCTCCGCTGTATCAAACATATCCTGACTGCGCCGGCCATTTAACGCCTGCGCGCTATACCCCAGTGCGCCCTTTGCGCTGACAAAGGTAAAAGCGCCATTATCATCCGTTTGCCAGGAAAAATCCGACGAACAGCGGGACAGGTCACGATACAAATCCCGCGATGCGATGAGCGCATTGCGCATCGCATATTCCGCGCTGCCGTCGCGTCCCAGAATCATAACCTGCTGCACGGTGGGCCGGGCGGATCCTGATGGAGGCGCCGGGTGTCCGGCCGCCAATGCCGTGAGATAATATAATGCCTGCGCTTCAGCCGTTACGGTATCGGCCGCCAGGTAGATCTGCCCCAAAGCCGGGCGCCCGGTTGCGGCCACACTGGCCAGCAGAACTCGGATGTCCTGCGCTTCGCCAGCCGCCAGCGCGTTGACCAGCCGCCCTGCCTCCGTATTGGCGAACAGCACCTTGCCCCCGCTTTCCAGCAGCATGGCAGGGCCGGGATAAGCGGCAATTTCAGTCCTGACATCAATGCCATAGACTTCACCACCTTCCGCTCCTCCGGAAGCCATAGTCCGGCGCCAGAAGGCCGCCGACAGGATAGGTGGCTGATCGCCCATGCTTTTCGCCAGCTTTTAGTGGATATTGACTACCTGTCTAACCTCTCATATCCGGGTTAACACCTGCTTACATGAAGATTTCCGGACACTTGACAGCAGCCGCAGGCGGGGCGATGGTCAGCCCATGCCCCAACTTAACCCGACTGAATCCACCCGGCGTCTGGCCCAGGCCGAGGCGTGGCTGTTTGATCTCGATAATACCCTGTATCCGGCCCATACGGACCTTTTCGCCCAGATCGACCAGCGCATGGCGGCCTTTATCACCAACTATCTCCGCGTCAGCGCCGACGCGGCGCGCAGGCTCCAAAAAGCATACTGGGCCAGCCATGGCACAACGCTCAGCGGCCTCATGGCCGAACACCGCATGCCGCCAGAACCATTTCTGGAATTTGTGCATGATATAGATGTCAGTGTGCTGAACTATGATCCACGGCTGGACCGCGCGCTCTCACGTATGCCTGGCCGCAAGATCATTTTTACCAACGGCACTGTACGGCATGCGGAAAATGTTCTGGAGAGATTGAAACTGGCGCATCATTTCGAAATTATTTTCGACATCGCCGCGACAGGATATGTTCCCAAGCCCGTGGCCAGCGCCTACCGCCATGTCGTCTCCATTTCCGGAATTCAGGCGCGCCATACGGTCATGGTGGATGACAGCGTAAAAAATCTGGCGCCCGCCCATGAGTTGGGAATGACGACGGTATGGGCCGCCGGCAAGCCTGAATGGAGCGGCCCCGATCCACATCCGGATGCAACGCATATTCATCATGTGACGGATGATCTCGGAGAATTTCTCGATACGCTTTTTCCGGCCGCGTGAGGAAGCCATGGACACATTGCCTTTCTGGCGCAATAAGACGCTGAATGAAATGTCCGGCGAGGAATGGGAGGCCCTGTGTGACGGCTGCGGCAAATGCTGTCTGGTTAAGCTGGAGGATGAGGATACCGGAAAAGTGCATTATACGGATGTGGCCTGCGCCCTGCTTGATCTGGGAAAATGCAGATGCACTGATTATTCCAACCGGCAAAAGCGGGTATCGGATTGTATGACGCTAACACCGGAAAATATTGACCGGGTAAAAGGATGGATGCCTTCGAGCTGCGCCTACCGCCTGCTGGCCGAGGGCAAATCTCTGCCGCGCTGGCATTATCTTGAATGCGGCGACCGGCAGGCCGTGCATGCGCAAGGCAAGTCCGTGCTGGGACGCTGCATCAGCGAAACCGGAATAGAAATTGATGATTTACCTTCGCATATCGCCCAATGGCCGGCGTAAAGTGATTGTTTTGTCAGCTTGAAATTATCTGCTAGGCTGGAATTGCAAATCTCTCTGGTTGGAAACGCCATGCGCAAACTGTTTGGCTCTCTGATTATAATTTTAATTGTATCCGGAGGGGCCAGTCTTGTTTGGCCCGACCAAGCCGCGGTATTGTGGCGCACCTTCCTTGCACGTTCAGGCAGCTTGCTTCAGGCCGAATATGCAACGCTGCATCAGATCCGTTCGGGCGAGATCAAAATTGGCGCAACACAGGATAAGGTCCGGGAAAAAACACAGCCGATTGTAGCTGTGGCTGAACCCAAATCGGTGAAACCGGCAGGCCATGGCAAGTCCGGGCAAAAACCGGCAGTCCGCTCAAACCCGCCCCCCAAAATGACCGGCAATGCCAGCATGGTCTCCCCGGCGCCGATGCCAGCCCCCTCTGCGGCGCAAACCGCCCCTGGGGAAGCAGGAGCGCCCGAAACCGCGCTGGGCGCCATCCTTAAACATGAGGTCAGGGAAAATCAGGCCAAGGAGGAAACGTTCTGGACGGAGGAACGGATCCAGGAAGCGTTGAAAAACGGCGCGCCAAAAGCCAGGGGCGCCCCATGCATTGCTTTTTGTGATAAAAATGATACAGTTATCGAGATAAATATGCCTAAAGCAACCCCTGAGCCCCCAAAATAACCCGCCTTAAAGAGCCCCTGATTGCCTCTGTCTTCACGCTCAGTTCAGATTAACCGCTCATTAACTTTTCCAGTCACAAGCTCTAATCCAATATTTACGTTTTTGTGGTTTTTCTCATTGTGTTATATTTCACAAGCTACTGACAGGTTAACCATACATTAGTGATGATTATGGTGTAGGTAACCTTAAGACTTGGATCAGGATTCGCGCGGCGGGTAGCTTCCTACATACCTGCCACATCTCGCTGAGGAGAATTGATTTGAATAATTTTGCTCTCATACGATCATTCATGCTGGCTGCAAATATCGCATTTCTGGCAGTGCTTTCGGCCTGCTCAGGCATGCCTGAAGCAACGAACGCCGAGGCCTCAGGAACGGAAGCCTCCCCCTTCTATGTTATTGGTCCAAGAGATTCACTTCAGATTTTTGTCTGGAGAAATCCGGAATTGACAACTTCTGTGATCGTGCGCCCGGATGGCAAGGTTACGGTTCCGCTAATTGAGGATTTGCAGGCGGCAGGCAAAACCCCGACTGAATTGGCGCGTGAAATTGAAAAACAACTGGAGCAATTTGTGCAAAGCCCGGTTGTCTCTGTCATCATGAACGGCTTTGTCGGGCCCTATGACCAGCAGATCCGGGTGATTGGAGAAGCCACTAATCCTCAGGCGATCCCTTTCAACGAAAAAATGACCGCGCTTGATGTCATGATCGCCGTCGGCGGCCTGACAGAATTTGCCGCTGGTAATCGCGCAGTGCTGGTGCGTCAGGGACAGGGTTCATTTCGCGTGCGCCTGGATGATTTGATCAAGGACGGGGATGTCAGCGCCAATGTTCCGGTAATGCCCGGTGATGTGCTGATCGTTCCGCAAAGCTGGTTCTGATGAGATCACTCCGGAACGGCTGTCAGCTGGCCAGTTCCAACTGACACCCGTTCCGGGCATCAATCTGAGGTAATTCACCACACAAATTACTGGTCCCGGCTGCTCCATGAACGAAATTTATGCAGAAATACTTCGTTACTCCAAGTCGATGTGGCGCTATCGCTGGCTGGCGCTGTTTATTGCTTGGACGGTGAGTATAATTGGCTGGGGGATCGTTCTGATCCTGCCAGACAAGTACGCTTCTCAAGCCCGTATTTATGTAGACACCGGCAGCCTTCTGGCGCCCCTGATGAAAGGTATTTCTGTCGAAAGCAATATCGATCAGGAAGTCATGATCATGGAACGCACCCTGCTCAGCCGCCCCAATCTTGAGCAGGTGATGCGCATGAATGATCTTGATCTGACTACAACGGCGCCAGACGAGGTCGCGGAGCTGGTAGAAAAGCTTGCAAAGGAAATCAAGATCGATGCCCAAGCAAGAAACCTTTACAATATTACTTATAGCAACACCAATCCTCAGCTTGCACAGTCGATCGTGCAATCGATCCTGACCATTTTCGTAGAGAACAATCTTGGCCAATCCCGTACCGATATGGAAGCGGCGCGGGCATTTATTGAAAAGCAGATCGCGGAATATGAATCCCAGTTACAGGCCGCAGAACAACGCCGCGCCGAATTCATGGCGAAAAATTCGCTGTTTCTGGGAAGCGGGAGTTTTGCCGGCAAGCTCGATCGCGATAATAGTGAACTTCGCGCGGCGCAAATGGCCCTGCAGGATGCGGAAATCCGCCGCGATGAGTTAAGGCGTCAACTGGTAACTATTCCGGAACGCATTAACGCATCCGATGCGCTTCAGATTTTGGCCAACCAGCAGGGAGGGTACTCGATTGATGCGCGAATAGCCACCGCCGAGCGGGATCTTGATAATCTGAAACTGCAATATACTGATAAGCACCCTGACGTTTTGTCCCTAACCAGATTATTGGAGGCGTTGAAAGAACAAAAAGCCAAACAGGGCCCTGGAGCCGCGTCATCCGGCGCGTCAAACCCGCTGTTTGAAAACATCAAAATTATGCTGGTTGAGGCGGAAACCAATGTTGCGAGCCTGCAAAGAAGAGTGAATGAAGCTGAGCGTGTAGTCGAGGAAGACCGTGAACTCACCCAGACAGCTCCGCGCATAGAAGCGGAACTGTCTGATCTCGACCGGGATTATTCCGTACTCAAGGGTAATTACGAGCAACTGCTCGCACGGCGCGAAGCAGCTCGCATTTCCCAGGCGCAGGAAGCCTCGACCAGTGCTATACAATTTCGTGTAATCGATCCGCCCCGGCTTCCTGCTTCCGCCACATCGCCAAACCGGCCACTCCTCTATCTGGTTTGCCTGATACTGGGTCTGGGGGCCGGCGTCGGTGCTGCATTCTTGCTGGGAACACTTAATGACAGCTTTGTCTCCAGCGCCCAGTTAAGTGAAACCATGCATCTACCCGTGCTTGGCCGGATCTCGATGATACTTACCGCTGCCGAACAATTACAGATTCGGCGGGATTATTGGAGATTCGGTTTTGCTTCGGGCAGTCTTGTGGCCACGCTGGGCCTGATCATGCTGCTGGGGCCACGTCTGGTCAATCTGGCAGGCAGGCTGGGCGGCGGGTCGTTTACCTCATTATTTGGCGGGGCTGTATAGTATGGCTGATGACAGCAAAAGGCTGGATCTGGCTCAGCGGGTTGCAGAACGGTTGCGTGCATCGGGCGGTGCGCCTGCCGCGCCTGCGCCCGCCACGATTCCACCCGCGCCTACAAATAGCACCGCCATGCCAGGCGCCAGCGCTCCCATTCCCGAGAAAACTATTGCTCAGGGCACTGTCGCCAGAAAGGCCTTTCCCACGCTTCCCCCTGCCGATCCTAACGACCCGAAATTTCTGCATATCGATGTCCGTAAACTTTATAGCGAGGGCTATGTGTCGCCTGATGGCGTCAGCAATCGAATAGCTGAAGAATTTCGGGTCATCAAACGTCCGCTACTGCTGAGCGCGTTTCCGCGCACAGGGATCAAGGATCCAAAAAGCCATCTTATCATGATCACCAGCGCCAAACCGGGCGAAGGCAAGACCTTTACGGCCATTAATCTGGGAATGAGTATTGCCTCTGAACCCGATCTGAATGTTCTGCTGATTGATACAGACAGTCATAACCAGGATATGGAAACGCGACTTGGCATCAAAGACCGCAAAGGGCTTCTCGATGTGCTGGCTGAAACAGATCTGTCGATTTCAGATGTCATTCTGCGAACAAATATTCCAAATTTTTCTGTCATTCCCTGCGGACGCCGGCATTCGATGGAAACCGAATTATTGGCGAGCCAGCGCATGGTTGACCTGGTTGATGATATTGCCCGCCGCTATCAGGACCGGGTGATCATCTTTGACACAGTTCCTGCCCTTGCCAGCAGCGTGGCAGGCGTATTGTCGCTGCATGTTGGACAGGTAGTGATTGTGGTGGAAGCCGAATTGACCCAGCGTCAGGATGTAGAAGAGACTGTAGCGCTTGTAAGCGGCTGCAAGTCACTGAGCCTGATACTCAATAAATCCAGATATCAGGAATCCGGCGGCTTTGGCTATTATGGCTATTACAGCAAAGAGGAAAGTCTGACTAAAATATAGCGATACAACTTGCCGGCTTAAACCATAGGGGGCTACTTGCGGCGGCTATCTTTCAAGAATAGCTTGATTTTCCTGACAACTCCCGTCAGGAAGGGTTGCCTCCGAGTAGTGGTGTGCGGTCTATGATTGGCGGAGTTAAAGGCAATAATGTGGGCAATCAATGCTGAGGCCTGAGGGGCATGAACTGCCCTCTATATCAGACGGCGGGACATTTCAGAAAATTCTGAGCGTGGGCTGTCGTGGCGGAGGTGCGCCTGGTTCGCCGGTTGCATATTTGTTTGCACATCTGAACGGCCGGCTTGGTCTTGCCAGCGTCGTTGCAGCCATTTTTATGATGCAGGCGCCAATAAACAGCGCCGCCCATGCTTCGACCATTCGGATAACCCCGATTTTTAATGTCTCGGAAAGCTACACGGATAATGTTCGCGTAGTAGCTGAGGGGGCCGAGGCCGACCTCATCACCGAAACCACAGCAGGCGTCACTGTAACGGCTGATGGCAACCGTCTGGAGCTTAATCTCGATCTTGCCGCGGCACGGGACCAATATCTTGATACGGATGGCTTGAATGGCACGCGGCCAGAAATAATTGGCATCAGCTCCGCAGAACTGTTTAAGGACCATTTCTTTCTGGATACCGGTGTCAGTATGAGTGAGGTATCCTCTAACCGGGATGGCGCGATTAGCGCAACTGACCGCACCCTGCCTTCGAATCGGACAAGCCTGCTTTTATTCGAAATCAGCCCCCGTTTTGAATACCGGTTTGGACGCTGGCTGGAAGCGACATTGCAATATGACATTTCGCAGTCGCGCTTTTCACAGCCATCCGCCGGAGACCGCACCAGCACACCTTCTGATGATGAGAAGACCGACCGGGTTTCATTAATTCTGGATACCGGGGAAAAGTTCACCCAAATTGATTCTCAACTTGAGGTTCTCAGCGAGGACACCAAGCGCGGGTCACGTGGAAAACTCTCTGAAGACCGTATCGATCTGGTAAACGAATACCGCATAAATCGAATGATCGGCCTCATTGCACGGGGCGGCTACGAAGATGTCAGTGATACGGATGATAGTCTCGCCAGCAAGGGCCCTACGTGGGCGCTTGGAACGCATCTGCAGCCTGGCCCGCGTATCGATTTTCGAACTGAAATAGGCAGAAGATTTGGCGGCAGCAATGTTTCTGCTACTCTCGATTATGAGATTTCTTCATTCTACGTATTAAACGCATCCTTCACACAATCGGTTGAAACACAGCAAAGCAGCCGTCTGAACCGCTTAAACCGGCTGGTAACAGGCCCGGATGGAAGGCTGATAGATCCCTTTACAGGGACTTTCCGGGATCCCGAATCCTCCAATTTTGATCTGGATGGCGGATCGTTCAAGGAAGACTCCTTTAATCTGGGCTTCACCGGAACGCGCGGCCGAAACACGGTTAGTCTGGCCGTAGATTTGTCCAACCGTGAATCCAACAACAGCACCCTCAAGGAAGAACATCTGGACGTTAATCTGAATCTGTCCCGCCGGATGCAGCCAAAGCTGACTGGCCAGTTGGGCCTCGGCTACTCGGATATACTTTCGTCCTCGGCTGCCAGTTCAGGCGGCGCCCATTATGATGGTAATGCCGGCTTGAATTACCGGTTGGGTGAAACATTTACTTCTAGCCTGGAATATTCATATTTGAGGCGTACCCTTAGTTCTGATGATGTCACCTCGGAAAATGTTGTGACTTTAGGACTTCAGGCAAGCTTCTGAAATTCAGGATTGCCCTTTGCACTTTGGCCGAAGCAGCAATCTGGTAACCGTTTTGCACTCAGGATATCAATTGGGCGCCTTCTGCCCGGCTAGAGACTAGGTATAAAAATGTATGAGGAATTTTACCACCTCACCGCACTGCCATTCCAGCTAACGCCGGATCATCGCTTTTTCTTTGGCAGTGAAGTTCACAAAAAGGCCATGGCGCATCTGGAATTTGGCCTGAGCCAGGGTGAAGGTTTTATTGTCATCACAGGTGAGGTTGGCTCGGGCAAAACCACCCTGATCAGGCATTTGCTGGCCCAGATGGATGGCGCATCAAACTTTGTCGCGGCGAATATGACCAGTACCAAACTGGAAGGCGATGACATTGTGCGCATGGCTGCTATCAGTTTTGGCGTCAATGCCGGCGAGCGCGACAAGGCCGGCATCCTGCATGATCTGGAGGCCCATCTGGTGCAGGTGCACAAACGCGGCGCGCGCGCCGTACTGATTGTCGACGAGGCGCAAAATCTGTCCATTTCCGCGCTCGAAGAACTACGCATGTTCGCAAATTTCCAGCATGGATCAACGGCGGTGCTGCAAATCATCATGGTCGGGCAACCGGAATTCCGCACCACCATAGGCATGCCGCAATTTGATCAGTTGCGTCAGCGCATTCTGGCTTCTTATCATATTGGTCCTATCAGTGAAGCCGAAACGCGCAACTATGTTACCCATCGTCTTCAGGCGGTAGGCTGGAAAAATGACCCGGTGATATCCGATACCGCGTTCCATGAAGTTTACGCATTTAGCGGCGGTGTGCCGCGGCGGATCAACACATTATGCGCGCGCGTACTGCTTTATGGCTTTATCGAGGAGCGGCATCTCATCGATGCCGAAGATGTGCAACGGGTGGCGATTGACCTTGAAGCCGAGCGCCAGGCTGTGGTCGCCGCTCCGGGACATGTCAACGGCTCCAGCCCGGCTGTCCTGCATGATTTGCCCATGGCGCAGCCAGCCGCCATGCCGGACATGGGGGGGGGCAACGGCCTGATACAAAAACTGGAAGCACGGCTTGGCGCGATCGAAAAACATCTGAAGCGCAATGACAAGTTGCTGAAGATGATGTCCCTCACCATTGCCAATTCCGGCCGGCAGGACTGATCCATCATGAACGGAAACCCTGTTTCGCCGCCGGGCGAAACCTATCATGTGCCGCATTTTGACACACCGCGCGCGCATGGGCGCGTCTGTAACGCCATGTCGATCGATGTGGAGGATTATTTCCAGGTTCAGGCATTTGATGGACAGGTGAAGCGCGCCGACTGGGACAAATATGAGTGGCGTTTCGCCGCCAACACAAATCGTATCCTTGATATGCTGGCCCAGGAAAAGGTGAAAGCCACTTTCTTTACCCTTGGCTGGGTCGCCCAGCGCAACAAACCCCTGCTGCGGCGCATGGCGGAAGAAGGGCATGAAGTGGCCAGCCATGGCATGGCGCATTTCCGCGCGGATGAACAATCGCCAGATGCGTTCCGCCGCGACATTGCACAAACCAAGGCCATTCTTGAAGACGCCAGCGGAGCCGCCGTTACCGGATACCGCGCGGCGACATTTTCAATCGGTGCCGGCAATATGTGGGCTTTTGATATACTTGCCGAGGAAGGCTATCAATATTCTTCCAGCATTAATCCCGTTCAGCACGATCTGTATGGACTTCCCAATGCGCCCCGGGCGCCCTTCTATCCCTGCGCAAATCGGGCCATTCCGGAAATCCCGATCACCACAGTTCGCCTGCTTGGCAGGAACCTTCCTTTTGGCGGCGGCGGATTTTTCCGGCTCCTGCCCTATCCGCTGTTTCGCTGGGGACTACAGCATGTAAACAAGTCTGACAAGATGCCCTGCATTTATTACATGCACCCCTGGGAAATTGATCCCGGTCAGCCGCGCATTACCGGCGCTCCCCTCAAAAGCCGGATCCGCCACTATCTCAATCTGTCGCGCACCGAACCGCGTCTGCGCCAATTGCTGAAAGATTTTGCGTGGGACCGGGTCGATCATGTGTATTCCGGCCTGATAAAATCCACTTCCCAAAAAGCCAATGATTGAAATTAAAAACCTCGATAATGGCGGCGACGCCGCCTGGGAGGATTTCGTCGCAAATTGCCCTGAGGCGACATTCTTCCACAGAGCGGGCTGGCGCCGCGTAATTCAGAATAGCTTCGGTCAACGGGCCTATTTCCTTTATGCGGAATCGAACGGACAAATTCAGGGGATCTTGCCGCTGATCCATGTCAAGAGCCTGCTGTTCGGTTCGGGTCTCATCTCAACGGCCTTCACCGTTGGCGGCGGCACTGCGGCGCTGAACGAGAGCGCGCGGCAGGCCCTCGATATACATGCGCAAACCCTGTGCGGACAGTTGGGAGCAGCCTATATCGAATATCGCGGCGTGGCCGATGCGCCGGCGGGATGGGCGGCGCGAAATGATCTTTATTACTCATTTTCCTGGGAGATCGCCGCCGCGGAGGAAGACAATCTGAAGCAGATACCGCGCAAGCAGCGCGCCGTCGTTCGCAAGGCCCTTGAGGCGGATCTGGATTGTAAAATAGAGACCAATACGGAAAATTTTTATGCGTTATTTTCCGCAAGTGTGCATCGGCTCGGCACCCCGGTGCAAAGCCGGCGCTATTTCAGCAATCTATTACAGGAATTCGGACCGGATGACTGCGACATTCTGACCATCACTGCCGATGGAAAACCTATGAGCAGTGTGCTTAGTTTTTATTTCCGGGACGCCGTACTGCCTTATTTTACCGGCGGCGCGCTCGCCGCGCGTCAGTATGGCGCGAACGATCTGATGTACTGGCGTTTAATGAGGCGCGCGCGCGAGCGCGGCTATACACTTTTTGATTTCGGACGCAGCAAGACGGGAACCGGCCCATTCAGCTTCAAAAAGAATTGGGGCTTCACGCCAACCCCTATCACACATGCCTATTATTTACCTGCTGGCGGAGAACCGCCAAACACCAATCCCACAAACCCTAAATATGAATTGCTGATCAAGGCCTGGCAGCGCATGCCCCTGGCGCTGGCCAATTTGATAGGCCCTTATATCATCCGGGGCATTGGCTGAAATTTACCAGCAGACACTATTTCCAACCGGGTTGCCCTGGGCATCATTGGCGATTAATCCGGGTTTGGCCTCGCTGAGCGCCTGCATCAGTGCCGCCATATCTTCACGCGCCGTCGCGCTTTCGTTGGAAGACAGGATAAAAACAGTCACAGGCGTGTCCCGCATGAACAAACGATTTAACGCAGTTCGCATTCGCACTTCACTCGCTCTGGAAGTAAAATGGCTGCCATCACAGTACCAGCGCCAGATCAGTATGTTGCCGCGTCCACTGGAAACCGTTTCCTCAACGACCTTGCGAGGCGCGCCATTCACCATCGGAGCCGGTGCCGCGCGGCCGGTGATTATTATTTCCGAGCTGCCATACATACCAGGATTGTCTGACACGGCTTCATGCCCTTCCCACTGACCGGCATAGAATGCCGCAAATAAATTTACGCCCGCTCTGCTGTTTTCCCATTGCCACATATGGCGGGCATCCGCATTGGGAAAAGTAATTGGCGAATAGTTCTGGTCACTTCCCCGCTTCCACTCACCCGCGCCATCTGGCGCTGTCAGTGTGACGCCTGGCTGTAATGCGCCTTCCGAGAAGGCCAGATTCCCATATCCGGTAATGGCCCCGGCAATAAATATGGACGCAAAAGAAACGGCATAAAGCTGGCCTGTAGAAGCCGTGTTGGCCGGCATCCAGTCCGTAAGCGCGGCTGGCTCTGTCCAGGGCGGGATGTTTGAAAATTGCCGCCCCGCCAGCATCAAGCCAATCAGGATTACAAAAAAGAAACCCCATCCATATAGAAGATGGTCATCCACAATCGCCAGTTTCATATCGGATAATTCGGCAATAACGAGGATGCCAAAAATACGCACCCCATTAGCCAATATCGCAACGCCAAGCCAGGTCAGGACACAGATCATCTTGCGCTGCCAGCCGGCATACATCATATCGGCGTAGAGAATGGATAGAGCAAGCGCGGCCAGCAGGAAATTCAACCCGGCGCAACCGGGCGCCACCTCGAATAGGCCGACCGGAAGCTGAATATAAAATTCTTCAATGAAAAAAGGGATGCTGGTGAATTGCAGAAAGAACCCCGTGAGCCAGGTGGCGACTGCCTGCAGGGGGGGCTGCAGAAAGCTGCCGGTTGGCACCATCAGCCACAGATAGAGAATTGGCAATAATTGCGCGCGGAAGATTTTGCGCCCCAGGATCGTGAGCATGAGCCCCTGCACCATACCTACATAGGCGATCTGCTCACCTTCCATGATGGATGCGCCACGCGCCGCCAGCCACGTCAGGGCAAAGGCGCCAATCACAAAAAGTCCCGGCCAGTATGTCGCTACCGGCAACCCGGCAAGGCGGTCACGGCGTCCCCAGGCCAGATAAAGTGAAATGGGAATGATAAACAGGCCATGATTATAGGCCGAGTGATTCCACCAAACGCTCAGCATGTTGTAGACGCTTTGCCATGTCATCATAGTGACAATAGCTATTCCAGCCAGCAACAGAACCAGAGTTGTTATATGTTGGCGCCTGATACCTTCCAGGGGTTGATCAATCGCTTTAGTACCGGCAACGCTCATAATCTGGTTCCACCGAATAATTTAAGCCGTTTGTTCAGTAATATTGGACGGACTCATCGCAAAGGATACAACCTGTGTACCAAAAAATCATTTCGACATTAAGAAAACATTGTTTTGTCTGATAATAATATCTTCGAGAGAACGAACTCGGCCCACATATTGCTGTGATCAAACAAATCGGGACTATTGCTTAATGCCAAATTTACTTTTTTTGACACAACGAATTCCTTACCCTCCAATTAAAGGCGAAAAAATACGCCCTTTACAGATTCTCCGGCATTTTACTCAAAATTACGCGATTCATCTTGGTTGTTTGATAGATGATCCCGCTGATTGGGAACATGTGGCAACCGTGCGCGCTATGTGTGCGGATGCCTATTTTGCAGGACTTAACCGCAATCTTGCAATGCTTGGCTGCCAGAAGGGTTGGCTGACGGGGGAACCTTTAAGCTTCACGTTCTTCCATGACCGGCGCCTGGCTGCCTGGGTGGATAAGGTGTTGACGCAGATAAAGCCTGATGTGGTGTTTGTCTGTTCTTCAAATATGGCGCAATATGTCATCGCTCATCCGCAACGGCCCAAATGCAGAATTATCGATTTCGCCGACGCCGATTCAGAAAAGTGGCGCGAATATGCCGAAAAAGGCAGTGGAATCATGAAATTTGTACATGCGCGCGAAGCACGTCTTGTGCTGGCTCAGGATCGCGCATCCGCGCTCTGGGCAGACGCCAGCACCTTTGTGAGTGAGCCGGAAGCCGCAATATTCCGCCGTCTTGCGCCGGAAAGCGCAAACCAAATCCATGCCGTCGCAAGCGGCGTTGATTCGGTTTATTTCTCGCCCGAACATATTTTCGAATCATTGTTTGATCCGGCAATTCCCGCCTTTGTCTTCACTGGAACTATGGATTATCCGCCGAATATTGATGCCGCATGCTGGTTTGCCCGGGATGTTTTGCCGTTAATCCGCGCCCAACTCGGCCATGCGCAATTCTATGTGGTAGGCACCAATCCGTCCCAGGAGGTCCAGCGGCTGGCGCAATTGGATGGTGTGCATGTTACGGGCCGTGTGCCGGACGTGCGCCCCTATGTGGCGCATGCCGTCGCATCTGTCGCGCCACTGCGTATTGCACGTGGCATTCAGAACAAAGTCCTGGAAGCCATGGCGATGGGCAAGCCGGTTATCACCACGCCGCAAGCGCTTGAAGGTATTGATGAGGCTCAGGCCGGGCGCGACCTGCTGATGGCCAACTCGGCAGCAGAAATTGCTGATCTGGCATGTAAGCTGGCGACGAAAAAGATGGATGGGGCGCCCTTTGGGCTTGCCGCACGCACCTGTGTCGTTGATCACTATAGTTGGGCTGCGCGGCTGGCTAAATTCGATACATTAATTGACGCGAACAGCAATTAACGGGCTGCCGGGAGGAGATGAAATTGTGCTGATACGTGCGCGCGCGCCATTGCGGCTGGGACTGGCAGGGGGCGGAACGGATCTGTCCCCCTACTGCGATATTTATGGCGGTCATGTTCTTAACGCCACCATCGATATGTATGCCTACACGGTACTGACACCCCGGCCGGATGGCAAAGTTCGATTTGAGGCAACGGACATCGTGGAGGAGATCGAATTTAAAGCGGATGACGAAATCCCGCTGGTGGACCCCCTTGGTTTACACCGGGCGGTTTACCGTCGTGTTGTACGCGATTTCAACGGCGGCGTGGCGCTACCCTGCACGATCAGCACTTTTTGCGAGGCCCCGCCCGGTTCGGGGCTTGGTTCATCCTCAACGATGGTTGTCTCCATGCTGAAGGCCTTTGTCGAACTGCTGTCGCTGCCGCTTGGCGACTATGATATTGCGCGGCTGGCGTTTGAAATTGAACGTATTGATTTTGGCCTGCATGGGGGGCGTCAGGATCAGTATGCCGCGACCTTTGGCGGCGTAAACTTCATGGAGTTTTATGCGCAAGAGCGGGTGATTGTGAATCCGCTGCGCATAAAAAACTGGATTCTGGCAGAACTGGAAAGCTCGCTTGTGCTGTTTTTCACCGGCCGGTCCCGCTCCTCGGCAGCCATTATCAGTGAGCAGACGGCCAATATTGAACAAAAAGACAGCAAGTCTATTGATGCGATGCATGAGCTGAAATCCGACGCCCTGCACATGAAGGAATCCGTGCTAAAGGGTGATCTGATGCGGTTCGGGGATTTCATGCGTAAATCCTGGGATGCCAAAAAACGCACTGCGCATAGCATCTCAAATGATCATATTGATGCGGCCTATACGGCGGCAATGGCGGCAGGCGCATATGCGGGCAAGGTGTCTGGCGCCGGCGGTGGCGGGTTTATGACGTTTCTGACGGATCCAGGCCGGCGCATGGATGTGATCCGCGCCCTTAACCAGCAGGAAGGCGAGGTAATGGGCTGTCATTTTACCAAACGGGGAACCGAAGGATGGCGGATCAATTGAGCATGACTTTCACCTTTCAAAGTGTGAATTACTGATGCAGGCGATCATCCTGGCTGGCGGGCTGGGCACACGGTTGCGGTCCGTCGCGCCGGATATTCCCAAGCCCATGGTTCCGGTCGCCGGACGGCCGTTCCTCGATCACCTGCTGACATATCTGGAGAGCCAGGGCATCAATGAAGCCGTGCTCTCGGTTGGACATTTGAGAGAACAGATTATCTCCCATTACGCAGATCGCTTCGGAAAAATACGGATTACTTACGCCATTGAAGAAGCCCCGCTTGGAACCGGTGGCGCACTGGCGCTGGCATTATCGCAAACCAGCCAGTCACCCGTTTTTGTGGTGAATGGGGATACCTGGCTGGAACTTGATTATCGCGCGATGCATGCCGCGCATGGCGCCGCCAAAGCACTGATCAGCATAGCTGTAAAACAGATGGACGATGCATCCCGCTATGGACGGTTGCGGATCAAGGCAGGCAGGATTACCGGATTCGAAGCACGCGGCGGGGCCGGTGCCGGAGTAATCAATGCCGGTGTTTATCTGGTTGATCGTGATGCACTATTAGCCCATCCTGCATCCGGGCTAATAGCGCATCA
>JAHHGO010000309.1 GCA_023252275.1 Alphaproteobacteria bacterium | reverse complement strand
CTGTTGACAGTCAGGCCTTTGAGCTGGCGCCCGCCGACCCATTCGCGCATTTTGGGCGACTGGCCCAAAAATCCGTATTCCTCAACCCGCTGATCCGAGGTAAACAGGTTGCTGACTGCATCGACCCATGCAAGACCGGGATTGGTCTCAAGCCGTGCGAAATACCGGCCAATGATGGCGCGGGAAGATAGAAGTTGCTGGTCCATTTGATTATCCTTTCAGTGTACGGATTAGGCTTCGCGCGCCCACGTGCCGACCATTTCAGTCACCACATAGCCGTCCGCATCACCAAGGTCGATCACCACATAGTCGCCGCGCTTGGCGGTGGCTTTCGTGTTGATCAGGTCTTTATTGTCGGCGCCGGTAATGCCAGGGCCGAGGATCATGTCAACAGCAGCGGGGCTGATAGACACCCCAACCGTTCCAAACGCGCCGATGTTGACGATTTTGACGCCGCCCAAACCGTCCGCAATCGCGGGCAGTGTGAGCACAACGGCGTCGGTATCGACAAACAGGCAGCGCCCGGTGTCAACCGCCGCCAAGGTGGCGTTGGCGCTATGCAGTGCTCGCACGGTGCGGTCCCCATAGGGGTCTTTG
This sequence comes from Alphaproteobacteria bacterium, assembly GCA_023252275.1. Classification (GTDB taxonomy): domain Bacteria; phylum Pseudomonadota; class Alphaproteobacteria; order UBA11222; family UBA11222; genus UBA11222. The sequence goes on along the minus strand of JAHHGO010000309.1, from coordinate 1,013 downwards.
AGTGTCATGGCGTTAAATGCCACAACCACAACGCCCGCGCTGACAAAGCGATGCACAAACCCGATAAACACGGATGAAACCGGGCTGAATGTGAATGCGTTGTCGTCCGTCGCATAGACCGGCTGGCCGATATCCGTGATCACCGCGCCGGTCACAGCAAGCTGAATCTTGCCGGATTCCACAACGCGCACATTGATTGCAGCCGCCGCGCCCGTCGAATTATCGGCTTTCTGTTCAGCAAACCCCGCGAAGCGGTCGCCCGCCGCGAGAGGCCGCGCATGGCCGGTGCCGACAACAATGCCGACCGCCGCGCCCTCATAGATTATGTCTGACGCAATGACGGGGAATTCATTGCGTTCCCCAATTTCATACGTGCGTGGGGTATTGACTGCTAGTGTGGTCATTTTTCAGTGCTCCTTATTTAATCGAAGCAGAATTAATCCGCCCCGCTGCCCGAGCCTTTTCAAAGGCGACATAACTTTTCACGTCCGCAAACTCTGACCTCAAGGCAGCAGTCTTTTCCCACTCCGCCTGTAATTCAGAATCCGTTTTGGGCTTGCCGTCATCGGCTGCCGCAGCCGCAGGGGCCGCAACGCTGGCGACTGCCGCGACAGCGACGGCGTCCTCGCGGATAGCTGCAAGGCGGGTTGCGCCCTTTGCCTTTTCGGCTTGCAGGATTTGCACGGCAGCTTCCGCGCCGGTGGTTTTCCCGTCGGCTTTCAATGATGCGATTAGCTGATCATGGCCAGGAAGCGCGTTTGCCTCGATATCCATGATGCGCTGGGTTTCGGCGGCAACGCCAGCGGCGCGTCCTTCCTCAAGCGCGGCGGCTCGAACCGTCGCGCTCACAGTTTCGGTAATTTCGCGCGTCAATTCGGAAACGATATCCGGATGCTCCGCACGCAGAGTTTTAATGTCCATGGATTTGACTCCTTTGGGGTTGAGTGTGCGGCCTTGCAGCCGTTTAATTGCCGGTTTATCGGCAAATTCGCCTTGTAATGCGCGGTTTACCG
>JAHHGO010000308.1 GCA_023252275.1 Alphaproteobacteria bacterium | reverse complement strand
CGATTAATTTCCAGCCGCGCTTTGCGGAACTTGTGGAATCCGGGCGGAAAACCCAGACCATCCGCAAATCAAACCGCTTCAAGGTCGGCGACACCGTCCAGCTATACACCGGCCAGCGCACCAAGCAGTGCCGGAAGCTGGGCGAGGGTGTGGTGACTGAGGTTGCATGGATTAGGTTGAATCGAAACATGATTGGATATTTTCAAGTGCAATGTTGGTCGGCAGGGTTGCAAACAAGCCCGGATATTACTGATTTTGCGATTGCCGATGGTTTTGCAGACGCTGAGGAAATGGTTGATTGGTTCGAAAAGCAGCACGGCCTGCCATTCAAAGGCTGGCTGATCACGTGGAGGCTGAATAGATGAAACTGATCCACTACTCCGACAAACCGCTCGGCAAAATATTGTCCGTGCAGCAACACGACTTGCCGGGCTTTAAGCCGAAGGGCCTATGGGTATCCATCGATGATAATGGCGAGGGCTGGAGAGACTGGTGTGTGGGTGAGAGTTTCAATTTAGACCGCCTTACCTATGCAACGCAAATCATTCTGAGTGAAACCGCGAAAATTCTCCATCTGAGCAAAGCCGAGGAAATAGACGATCTGACGATACGATATGGGCAACGGTCAAAATGGCGTTCTACCTATATTAAATGGCAAGAATTGGCTGTGAATTGCGATGGTATAATCATCGCCCCATATTGCTGGGAGAGGCGGCTCTGTGACCACGCATCATGGTACTACGGATGGGACTGCGCGAGCGGCTGTATCTGGAATGCTGCGGCGATTAAAGAGGCGCTGCGCCAAGAGGAAGGAACAATAAAATGAAGATTGAAGAAACATGGGGCAGCGATGCCCCCGAGCAGCATCGCCATTTTAACCTTCCGGGTGTGATAGGGAGGACAGTCGTCTATGAATCGCCCATCAGAACGCGGGTGGAATTGCGGGGTAGATCGACCGTGTCTGAACTTCGCCGCCTGCTTGATGAAATCGAATCAGACAAAACTATTCATTCAGAGCGTCAATATCTGTTAGACTGGAGAATATATTAATTGCGCCATATGGCGGTCCCCAGCCCGCCGCATATCGCGCCGCCGACGAATCCCCAGCCGTAGGCGGGTTTGATTGCGATCAGCAGCAGCGGGATTGCCAGCGCCGCCAGCCACCATGCCGGATGCAGATGCGGGCGCTTGACGCGCGGGCCTTTTTGCAGCCCGCCCAGATCGTCATCAAAATCAAGGCCGACTTCGCTGAACATTACCGGGGTTGTCTGAAAGCCTGGCGGGAAGCGGTATCCGCTAGAAGTCACCTTTTTCACGCAGAATGACCGCCATCGTCCCGCCGATAGCCACGCCGGCCGTGATGATGGATTCCTGCAGTTCCGGCGCTAAATGTACGCCAGCGGCTGTGGCGAAGCTGATGAGGCCAATCCAGGTGGTTGGCTCACGCAAACGGGCAATAATCCAGTCAATCATCCTCATGGTGATACTCCTATGGTTAGGGTGCGTACAAAACAGGCTTGCCAGAGCCACGCGCGGCGGATGGGCCGCCTGCAAATCGAACAGCTTTATAAACCCACCAGGCCCTGATCGCGGTCATGCCGTCTTCGACGCACATT
>JAHHGO010000307.1 GCA_023252275.1 Alphaproteobacteria bacterium | reverse complement strand
GCACCAGATGATCTTTCCCTGATAGATCATGGCGATGGTGTCGGCAATGCGCCGCGCGCTTTTCATGTCATGGGTGATGGTCAGCGCTGTTGCGCCAAGCTCGTGCACGCGCTCGATAATCAGTTCATTGATGATCCCCGCCATGATCGGATCCAGCCCCGTGGTCGGTTCATCGAAAAACAGAATTTCCGGTTCCGGCGCAATAGCGCGCGCCAGCCCCACACGCTTTTGCATGCCCCCAGACAGCTCCGCCGGGTTTATATCCGCCAGGTCTGCCTCTAGTCCTACTTTTGCCATTGCGGCCAACGCTTTTTCGCGCGCCGGTTTTGCAGACACGCCATGCGCCTGCATCAGGCCGAAGGCGACATTTTCCCATACCGTCATGGAATCGAACAGCGCCGCGCCCTGAAACAGCATGCCGACTTTCGCCAGAATCTCTTCGCGCGCAGTGCCGGAAAGGCCGGTTGTTTCACGGCCATCAATTTTGATGCTGCCGCTGTCGGGTTTGATCAATCCCAGAATACATTTTAGCGTCACCGATTTGCCTGACCCGGACCCGCCAATAATCACCAGCGATTTTCCCTGCCCGATTTCCAGATCAATACCCGCCAGCACCTGATTTTTGCCAAAGCGCTTATGCAGCGCGCTTACAGCAATTTTTGGTGTGTCCTGGTTTTGCGCTGTCATTCTACGAAAAGAAAAAGTCTGTCAGAACATAATTGAACAGCAAAATCAAAATTGATGCAGACACAACGGCATCTGTGGTTGCGGCGCCCACGCCCTGCGCCCCGCCCTTGCTGTTATAGCCGTGATAACACCCCATCAATGCAATCAGAAAACCAAACACCGCCGCCTTGCTCAAACCGGATGTGACATCTTCCAGCTCCAGCACGTCCAGGGTGCTTTTCATATAGATGCCGGCATTCAGGCCCAGCCGCTGCGTGGACGCCAAAAACCCCCCCATCACGCCGATAATATCCGCAACCAGCACCAGCATGGGCAGGGTGAGCGTTGCTGCAATCAGGCGCGGCGCCACCAGATATTTGAATGGATTGGTGGCCAGCGTCGTCAGGGCGTCAATCTGTTCTGTCACGCGCATGGTGCCAATCTCGGCGGCAATTGCAGAGGACACGCGCCCGGCCAGCATCAACGCCGCCAGCACAGGCCCCAATTCACGCACCATGGAAATGACGACAACCTGGCCGACAAAGCCTTCTGCGTTAAAGCGGGAACCGCCAATATAAATCTGCAACGCCAATACGGCGCCGGTGAAGATCGCGGTCATGCCAACGACAGGCAGCGAGAAATAACCGATGCGCACAATCTGCTGAAAGGTAATGCGCAAGAAAAATGGCGGCAGAACCACATGGCGCAGGGCGGTGGCCGTAAACAGGATCAGGTGCCCGGTAGAAGTCAGGAATGCGATAAAAATACGGCCAATGACCGCCAGAAAGTTCCAACGGCTGATCATGCGCCCGTACCGTCATCAATATAGGACCGGGCCAACCGGCTGCCTAACCGGGTCAGAACTTCATAATTGATGGTGCCAGCGGCGGCGGCGGCGTTTTCCATCGGCACATTTGGGCCAATCAGCTCAATCTCGCAGCCGGGCGCGCACAATTCC
>JAHHGO010000306.1 GCA_023252275.1 Alphaproteobacteria bacterium | reverse complement strand
ATATTGGCGAAAATCGTGTCGCCGCCATAGGGCGGCAATTCGCGCGCCACCAGAATGGCGCCCAGCGGCGGCGCAAGCGTGTAGGTCGTATCGGCATGCCAGATGCCGCCGAAATTCACCTTTTCGTGCGGCAGTTTTACCACCGGGACAATTTCTGGAAATTCGTCCAGCCCTTTCAGCATGGGATATTCTTCCGGTTCTGAAAAACGCCGCGCAAAGGCAATATGCTGGGCCGGTGTGATATCCTGATCGCGGAAGAAAATCACCAGATGATCCAGCAGCGCCTGCCGGATTTCCGCGATAATGACGTCGCTCAGGTTCTGCGATAAATCCACGCCGCCAATTTCGGCCCCCAGGGCGCCCGCGATGCGGTTTATCGTGATCATGCTACATTCCCGGTGTTATTCCACCGTCACGGATTTCGCCAGATTGCGCGGCTGATCCACATCGGTGCCTTTGAACACGGCCGTATGATAGGCCAGCAATTGAATGGGAATAGCATACATGATGGGAGAAAGAAACGGATCAACATCCGGCATAATAACCGACGCCCTGGCATAACCGCCGATTCTCTCAATTCCTTCGGCGTCCGAAAACAGGATTACCTTGCCGCCGCGCGCCACCACTTCCTGCATGTTCGATGCGGTTTTTTCAAACAGGCTATCACTGGGCGCAATCACGATCACCGGCACCTCCTCATCGATCAGTGCAATCGGTCCGTGCTTTAGTTCGCCCGCAGCATAGCCTTCGGCATGAATATAGGAAATTTCCTTCAGCTTTAGCGCGCCTTCAAGCGCGATGGGATAATTCAACCCACGCCCCAGATAAATCACATCGCGGGCCTTTGAAAGATCATGCGCCAGTTCGCGGATCATATGATCGCGCGCCAGCGCAAGATTGATCATGCGCGGCAATTCGGTTAGCGCCCTGGTCAAGCGCTTTTCTTCTGCTGCATCTATAGCCCCCCGCGCACGGGCAAAGCCAATCGCCAAAGCCGCAAGCGCCGTTAACTGGCACGTAAACGCCTTGGTCGAAGCAACACCAATTTCCGGTCCCGCATGGGTTGGGAAAATCACATCGGATTCACGCGCGATTGTGGATTCCGCAACATTCACGACGGAAGCAATAATCTGCCCCTGTGACCGGCAATAGCGCAGCGCCGCCAGCGTATCGGCGGTTTCGCCTGACTGAGAAATAAATATCGCCAGGCAGCCCGGTTGCATCGCAGCTTCGCGGTACCGGAATTCGGATGCAATATCCACTTCGGCCGGGAGGCGCGCCAATTGTTCAAACCAGTATTTGGCGACACACCCGGCATAATAGGCGGTGCCACACGCCACAATGGTCAGCTTGCTGATTGCGCCCAACTCAACCGCCAATTTGGGCAATTCGATACTGCCGCGCAACGCAGAGATATAGGCGCCCAGCGTATTGGCGATGGCGTCGGGCTGCTCATAAATTTCCTTGGCCATGAAGTGGCGATGATTGCCCTTGTCGATCATCGCAGCGGTGATACTGACGGTTTCTTTTTTGCGCTGAACCGGCTGGCCCGAAGCATTAAAAAATTCTGCACCGGCGCGGGTCAGAACAACCCAGTCGCCTTCATCAAGATAGCTGAGCGTTTGCG
>JAHHGO010000305.1 GCA_023252275.1 Alphaproteobacteria bacterium | reverse complement strand
CGGATGGCGGTGGGCGCGGTATACCAGATCGTCACTTTTTCCTCTTGCAGAATCCGGTACCAGCGCGCGGCGTCAAATTCGGCCTCATCCACGATCATGGTAAGCCTATTGGTAAGCGGCGCGATAATGCCGTAAGAGGTGCCGGTCACCCAGCCGGGATCGGCAGTGCACCAGAAAATATCGTCCGGGTGCATATCCAGAGCGAAAAAACCTGTGATGTGATGCGCGATCACCGCCGCATGGACGTGGATAGCGCCCTTGGGCCGCCCGGTGGTGCCGCTGGTAAAATGCAGCAACGCGCGGTCTTCCGGCATTGTTCGCACCAGGGCAGGCCTGGCGCCCGCATTCAGCATGGCCTCATTCCAGCCGGTTACTCCCTCTTCGCTAGATCCCTCGCCATCGATGAGGACGATGTGTTTGAGCGATGGAAGCTCGCGCCACCAATTCGCCACCTTGCGCTCAAACAGCCTTTGTGTGGTGACAAGTACAACACCATCGCCGCGTTCCAACCGGGTACGGATAGGCTCAGGCCCGAATGCCGAGAACAGTGGACAGAATACACTGCCGTTTTTCAGGATTCCGAGCGCCGCGATATAAAGTTCAGGAACCCGGCCAGCCAGGACGAAAACAGCATCGTCTTTGCCAACGCCAAGCGCCTTCAGCGCATTGGCGAAACGATCTGTCCCGGTAGAAAGTTCTGCATAGCAAATGTCGCGCCGTACTTTGTCTTTTGAGATCCAGCGAATGGCGGTCTTGGCACCAAGGCCGTGGCGAACATGCCTGTCCACCGCTTCATAGGCAATATTCAACCCGCCGTCCGGCAACCCATCAAGGCGGCCCCGCGCCTCTGTCCAGGAAAAATCCCGGCGCGCCTCCGCGTAATCGCTGAGGTTGGGCGGCTTGGCGAAGGACGCGCCCTTGCGGATAATTGTTTTTTCATTTGGCACGGCGCACCCTTCCTATCGAAGTCATCCTATCGGCCCTTCAGACGTCAATCTCTTACCGGCTTCCAGGATAGTAGCATGGACATGCCAGCGCTATCTTTCCTTGATTTGCATCAAACGCCGGTACGGTGATCTGAAGCGGCAGATCGAAACACCGCCTTTTCGATTTCCACGATGAAAAACAGCGCAGCGCTGACTGCGATGATTTGACTCCAGGTAATGAGTCCCACCCCCTCTGTGCCGGACAGCATGGCGCTAATCCGGCCGATTTCCGTATCCATGCCGGTTGCAACAACCACGCCCGTACCCTGGCCATAGGTTACCAGAGCCTCTGGTTCACAGGGGCCGGAGGAAATATAACTTTGTCATTTTCCCTCGATTCACCGTCAACTCACGCATCTTGCCACAGACGCACTCAAAGTGCTGGGTCGCATCCTTATGGGATATAACTTGCATGAGCGCATTGCGCGCAAGCCACGCGGATTTTTCTGGATCTACGCGCAAGAAAGATGGGGCGCATGATGCCGGCGCCGGTGTCCGCCATGCCCCATGATATGGGCGCCGCAGCCAAAGCGCATCATCACAAAGATAAGACCGGCCCATAGCGCGAAATACAACAGGCTGTTCATTGTGCGATCCTCCTGTAATCTGATGTTGCGTGTTTTTCTGCCATACAAACAACTGGCG
>JAHHGO010000304.1 GCA_023252275.1 Alphaproteobacteria bacterium | reverse complement strand
GAAGAAGCTGCGCAATATGAGCCCGATGTCGGCCGAGGCCACCGTCGTGCGCAACTATCTCGACTGGCTGCTGTCCATTCCCTGGAATAAACGCAAGCGTGTGCAAATCGATCTCGCGCGCGCCGAGGCTATTCTGGATGCCGATCATTACGGGCTTGAAAAAGTCAAGGAACGCATCCTTGAATATCTTGCGGTGCAAAAACGCACCAGCAAACTGAAAGGCCCGATTCTGTGTCTGGTTGGACCACCGGGTGTTGGCAAGACATCGCTTGGCAAATCGATCGCCCGCGCGACGGGGCGCGAGTTTATCCGCATGTCCCTGGGCGGTGTGCGCGACGAGGCTGAAATTCGCGGCCATCGCCGCACCTATATCGGCTCGATGCCGGGCAAGGTGATCCAGAGTCTGCGCAAGGCGAAATTTTCCAATCCGTTTTTCCTGCTGGATGAAATCGATAAAATGGGCGCTGATTTTCGTGGCGACCCCTCATCGGCCCTGCTGGAGGTTTTGGACCCCGAGCAGAACAGCACATTCTCGGATCATTATCTCGAAGTGGATTATGATCTGTCCGATGTGATGTTCGTGACCACGGCGAACAGTTTGCGCATGCCGGAACCGCTGCTGGACCGGATGGAGATCATCCGCATTCCCGGCTATACCGAGGATGAGAAAATCGAAATCGCCAAGCGGCATCTGGTCGCCAAACAGCGCGAGGCGCACGGTCTGAAAACGGGAGAGTTCACCGTGCCCGATGCGGGCATTCGTCACCTTGTGCGCTATTACACGCGCGAAGCCGGTGTGCGTAACCTTGAACGGGAACTGGCGAACCTGGCGCGCAAGGCCGTGCGGGAACTGGTATCCAACAAGGCCGTCAAGCATATTGAGATGACCGAAGAACTGATCGAAAAATATGCGGGCGTGCGCCGTTTCCGTTATGGTGAGGTGGAAGCGGAAGATCAAGTCGGTGTTGTCACCGGACTTGCCTGGACCGAGGTTGGCGGCGAACTGCTGAATATCGAATCCGTGATGCTGCCCGGCAAGGGGCGCATGACGACAACCGGCAAGCTGGGCGATGTGATGAAGGAATCCATTGAAGCGGCGTCCTCCTATGTGCGTTCGCGTGCGGTTGATTTTGGCATCAAGCCTTCGATCTTTGAGAAAAAAGACATCCATGTGCATGTGCCGGAAGGCGCGACGCCAAAGGATGGGCCGTCCGCAGGCGTGGCAATGGTGACATCCATTGTTTCCGTGCTGACATCCAATCCGGTGCGCCGCGATGTGGCGATGACGGGGGAGATCAGTCTTCGTGGGCGGGTCTTGCCAATTGGCGGCCTGAAGGAAAAACTTCTTGCGGCATTGCGCGGTGGAATCAAGACCGTGCTGATACCGTCGGAGAATGTGAAAGACCTGGCGGATATTCCAGACAATGTGAAAAAAGATATGGAGATCATTCCAATGACGGTGCTGGATGATGTGTTGCGCCACGCACTGGTCAGGCCGCTGGTTCCCATCATATGGGACGAGGAAAAAGAAATGGCCGCAGCAAACGAGGCAAAAAAGGATTTGCTGGACGGGCTGCGCACGCATTGACATCCGGATAGTTTTTATTTCCCGGATGTGGTGATTCGATCATTAGG
>JAHHGO010000303.1 GCA_023252275.1 Alphaproteobacteria bacterium | reverse complement strand
TGCTGGAGGGCGCGTCTGATTGCGCCCCTAAAGTGTCCATCGGTAGACCCAGACCTCCGACAATCGTGTCGTTTCGTTGGCAAGATGACAGCGTAATTCAACCACCTGCGCCTCACCTGTTTCAAGTTCAAAACTTAACCGCCAGCCTTTTGTTTCTGGATTGGGTTGCACGACGGGGTTTAGTATTTTGCCTTCCGACGCCTCAATGATGGGCTCTGGGCTTGTTTCCGGCGCAAGCTGGTTCAAGGTGTCGCCCACGAAATCAATCACAAACAGACGGGTCGGCGCATTCCAGCCTGTACCCATGCCGGTTGCCACAACCTGTGCGACGTCAGGCGCCGGTACTGGGGCGTTGGTCCATTGCATCCGGTAGTTCAGGACATATTCCGAACCGCCCGGTATCGGATCGGAAGGCCGCCAATAGGCGACGATATTATCATTAACTTCGGATTTGGACGGAATTTCGACCAGATGCACCCCCCCGGCCCCCCAATCGCCAATGGGCTCAATCCACACGCTGGGACGGCGTTCATAGCGCGCTTCCAGGTCTTCATAATTTTCGAACCGGCGCTCGCGCTGCAACAGGCCAAACCCGCGCGGACTATGGTCCATGAAAACACTATATTGCAGGCTGGCCGGGTTCGACAAAGGCCGCCACAGCCATTCTCCCTGACCATTGCGAATCGACAGACCGCTGGAATCATGCACCGCAGGACGGAAATCATCGACGCCAAGCCGGTCCAGCGGGCTAAACAGGAACATGCTGGTCAGCGGCGCAAAGCCGGCACGCTCCAGATTGGTGCGGGGGTACAGGGTGACTTCCACATCCATTTCGGTGCTGACGCCCGGACGCATGGTAAAACGGTAGGCGCCAGTTGTCCGGGGGCTATCCAGCAACGCATGCACAACGATCGAGCTTGACCCCGGCAGTGGCTTTTCAACCCAGAAAGACCGGAACATCGGGAATTCCTCGCCGCCTGGCTCGGCCGTATCGATGGCCAGGCCACGCGCCGACAGGCCATAAGCCTGGTCCTTGGCCACCGCACGGAAATAGCTGGCCCCCTGAAACACCGCCATTTCATCGAAATAATCCGGCCTGTTGATCGGCGTATGCAGCCGGAGACCGGCAAATCCCAGATCATATTCCGGCGGCGGCGGCTGCACGCTGGGTCCAAACGAATAAAAGTCGCTTGAATACAGCAGCTTGCGGGATTCGTCATTTTCCACCAGGAAGATTGTCACCGGCTGCGTAAAGAAGAAGCCTGTATGAAACATGTGCATCTGAAACGGCAGCTTTTCATCGCGCCAGACCGCCTGATCGGGACGAAACCGAATATCCCGGTACTGATCATAGGTCAGATTTTCCAGTTCTTTAGGCAGGGTCAGGACCGGTGGCGCAAATTTCTTCGACGCCAGCTTTTGCGCCAGTTTGCGCACATATCCAACACTAAAAGGGAGAGGATCCCCCAGTTTGGTTGTATAAACCGAGGCTGGCGTTTCCTGCCCGGTTACGGGCAGAACGCCAAAGAATGGGGAAAGGGCCATACCGGCCAGGACATCACGACGGCGCACAGCTATCTTCTTTGCTCTTATGTTAAGTGGCTTAAACAGCCATGCACATATATGATGCAAGCTATCTGGCATAGCTTTTATA
>JAHHGO010000302.1 GCA_023252275.1 Alphaproteobacteria bacterium | reverse complement strand
TCTGCTGATCGCACCCGAAGCCGGTGGCGCAGAACATCTGCGCACGCTTGCCCGCGTGTCGCGGCTGTTGCGCAATCAGGAACTGTGCACAAAGCTGCGCGGCTCGCGTGAGCGCGCCGCATTATATGCGCTGCTCACGGAGCCAACGGCTTCGTCGTCTGCGGCTTAAGCCGCAGCCGTCTTCAACTCGCCCTGCAGGAATTGCAGTGTCAGATCCCGGTCACCGACACCCAGCAATGTGCAGTTCAGATCGGTGACACCGATATCACGCAGGCGGCGGATGGTTGCGCTGATTTCTTTTTCGCTGCCAACACAGGCAAAATCGCTTGGGCCAGCGGCGCCTTCCTTGTCCAGCATGGCGCGGTAGGATTTCAGGGTGCCGTACATTTTCAGACCACGATCCAGACGTTCGCGCACCGCCTCCTTGTCCGCAACGAGTGCGAACGGCATGCCCGCGACAATGCGCGGCGCGGGTTTGCCCGCATCGCTCGCGGCCTTGCTGATTTTCGGGATGATGTGTGTTTCCAGCGTCTTTGGGCCGGTCATCCAGGTAATGGTGCCATCCGCATAAGTTCCCGCCAGCTTTAACATCACGTCGCCAAGTGCGGCCACCACGACGGGCACACCCTTGGATTCCGACACGGTGATCATGGCGTTGGTTTTATACAGATCACCCGAGAACTGCACTTTTTCATTGCGCACAGCTGGCATCAGAACCTGCAGATATTCGCGCATATGGCGGGTAGGCCTGTCATACGACATGCCCAAAGCGCCTTCGATGATCGGCTGATGTGACAGACCGATGCCCAGTGTGAAGCGGCAGTTTGATGCGGCCTGCACGGTTGCCGCCTCCTGCGCCATGGTCAGCGGGTGACGCGGATAGGTAGGCACAACCGCCGTGCCAAGTTTGATGCGGCTTGTTTCACGCCCGATCAGCGCCATCGACATCATGGCGTCCAGGCCGAACATGCTGGCGATCCACAGGCTGTCAAAGCCCATCTGCTCGATCTTTTTGGCCTGCGCGATTATGCCGTCAATGGTGCCTTCTGGCCCGATGCCTGCCGTGTTAATGCCTATTTTCATCGTTCGTTCTCCCTTTTTGTTATTTTTTGTGTTTGGCCCAGGCCCGCACGGCTTTGCCGAAGGCCTGAAAAATTGCCGCATAGGCCGGGTTTTCACTGGCCCGCCATTCCGGATGCCACTGTACACCAAGTGTAAAGCCAAGTGCACCGTCAATCGACACCGCCTCAATGGTCCCGTCCGGCGCTACGGCTTCCACCTGCAGGCCTTCTGCGAGGCGGTCAATGCCCTGATTATGCACCGAATTTACCTTGAACTTCGCCGCGCCGATGATGCGCGCAAGACTGGTTTTGGCCAGCACGGTAATGTCATGCGCCGGTTCGTAGCGCCGTTCGGGCGTTGCCGCCGGGTTTTCCATATGCCCGTTCAGATGATTATGCCGCCCCGGCAGCTCCTGCACGAATTGGTGCAGGGTGCCGCCAAAGGCCACATTCATTTCCTGCATGCCCCGGCACACCGCCAGCAGAGGGACGCCCTTTTTCACGGCGGCGCGGATCAGCGGCAGTGTCAGCGCGTCACGTTGCGGATCAGCGTGATTGTCAGCGCGCGGCGGTGGCCCGCCATAAATTTCCGGCGCGACATTGGAC
>JAHHGO010000301.1 GCA_023252275.1 Alphaproteobacteria bacterium | reverse complement strand
GGGGCATTACCCTATATCGGCGCGGGCGTGGCTGCGCTGGGCATTCTGAAAGGTCTTGGAGTCATCGGCGGAGGCAGGTCTGTCGGACCGAACGCGGGCGCACAACTGATCGAACAGGGTGGCGTGTTTGCCGTGGGGCCATCTGGCGCGGACAATGGCGGCAACACCGCTGGCGTGATTGCGGAAGTCGGTCAGGCTGTCGAGGTTCTGAATGCTCTTGCGCAAGGTATCGGTGTGGCGCAGATCGGCGACGGGATAGCTTCGTTCATCGACACATTCAAGGCTGGCGGCATCGGCAATGCGGCGGACCTGATCAAGGACGCGATCAGCAAAGGCGTGATTGAAGGGCTGACCGAGGCCGAGCGGGCGCTGATTTCCAGCAGCAGCGATATTGGCGCGACGGCCAGCCGGATCATTGAAAACCGGCTTCTGCCGGGGCAGTTGGCGGCACAGCGCTTACAGATTGAAGACCCCGGCCAGTTCGCGCGGAATGCCGCGAAGGCCGAGCGCGACGGCATGATTGCGCGGCTTGCTGAGGTCGAGAACGGCACTCAGGCGCTGGCCGATGCTGAGTTCATCTATCAGGATCAGCTTAAAAAGATTACCGCGCAGTTCGCAACCGATCTTGGCGATACGCTGGGCGATACGCTCAGTCAGGCGCTTGAGGTTGCGAACCTGCGGGCGGCTGCGGCGAATGACAATGTGAACCTGGCGAGCCGGGTGCTGCAAAAGGCCGTGGAGGCCGAGCGCAAGGCTGTTACTGACAGGTTCAACGCTTCGATAAAAACCTCGCAGGCGGCGCTGGACGGGCTGCGGGCGTCGGCGCAGCGGCTTACCGGCATTGCGGCGTTGCTGAAAAACGCGATACCGGACATTCCGGGGCAGGAAGGCCCCAATCGCGCATCCGCTCAGGCCATGCTGAGCGCGGCGCTGGCGGCTGCAAGGGCTGGCGGGGCGCTGCCGGACGAAGATGCGCTCAGGACCGCCCTTGACGCGGTGGCGAAGCCCAGCGAGCAATTGTTCAGCACGTTTGTCGATTATCAGCGGGATTTCATCCGCACGGCGAACGATATCCAGAACCTTTCCGATGTTGCCGACTGGCAGCGCCAGAAGGCCGATCTTGGCGTTCAGGTGGCGACGGACGCGCTTGAGCAGGACCGGCTGGCGTATGAGGCTGAAATCGCCCGGCTTGATGGCATTCTGACCAGCGCGCAGGAACAGATTGACGCGGTGAACGGCACCACGGTCGCCGTTGTATCGGTTGAGCAAGCCGTCCGGGATTTGATTGAGGCGCTCAGCAAGGCGCTGGCGGCGGGGAGCGCGGCGCGATCCGCTGACCCGGTCGGCAGCGCGTTCACTAAACTTCTGGGCCGCGCGCCCGACACCGCAGGCAGGACACATTTTGAAGGCGCACTGGCGAGCGGGCAAAGCAAGCTAGACGTGATTCAGAACATCATACGCTCGAATGAGTTCATCGATGTGAACCAGAGTGGCGGCGTTGCCGGATTATACCGCAGCCTGCTGGGCCGTGAAGCCGACCCTGAGGGGCTGGCCTTCTTTAATAGCGCGCTTGCTCAGGGGCAATCCTTGCAGAAGATCGCATTGGATATCACGCGAAATCAGGAGTTCCTGGATAATTTACCCGGCTTCGCGCATGGTGGCTTTCA
>JAHHGO010000300.1 GCA_023252275.1 Alphaproteobacteria bacterium | reverse complement strand
TAAATGACCATTGATTTATTCGGTGGGCGTCTGCAGGCGGCGCGGGCGGACGGCTTTGCAAGCGTCCATGAAATGGCGGGCTGGTTCAAGGATCAACACGGCCTGCCGTTCGATGGCTGGCTGATCAAATGGAGGCTGAATGGATGAACGACTTCAAGCTAAGGCCCGTGATCGATGGCATGACGCCCGTCCAGCGGGCGCGGTTTATCATAGGAGCGTACGATAGCCAATGGTCTAAGGCGTGGCTTTCGGGCAAGGACCGGACTTATGAATCTGCCATAGCGCACGGCAATGACGCCACGGACGCTCTCGTCTGTTTTGCAACCGGCGCCGCTGCGGGCGCGACGATTGAAGGCAGTGACGTAACGTTAAAAGCTGCGCTCTCTTTTTGTGAAATGTTTTACTCGATAGGCGCACAAAAGGGGCACCCCAAAAGCGTGGTAGACTTAATGCTGGCCGACTGGGCCGCACAAGCGATTGACAAAGAGCCCGGGCGGGACACTCCACAACACCAGAGACCTGTTAGCATGCGCACGGAAGAAATGGGCCAACTCACTCATACAGAGACAATTTTAACCGAAATCCGCAAGCTGCGCCGGATGCGTCACATATTGATAGGGATGAGCATCCTTTGCGTCGTTGCGGTGGCGCTGAACATTTTTATGATATTGGTGCGGCTATGACGCAGGCTTGGCCGCTGCACTGGCCGCATGGCCACCCGCGCACGAAAACGCGGATCAGGTCGCAATTCAAGACCAGCCTGACCGGCGCCATCAACAATGTGATGGATGAACTGCGGCGCTTTGGCGCGGACACCGGCCTAAAGGTTGAGTCCGTGACAATCAGTTCAAATTTCTCATTGACAGAACCGCGCCCAGCCGATCCCGGCGTTGCGGTCTATTTCCGTTGGGATAAAATCGACGCCTGCATTGCGGTTGATCGCTACCCCCTGATTGAAGCGAACCTGCAAGCCATTGCAAAAGTGATCGAAGCTGACCGCGCCAAAATGCGCCATGGCGGCCTGCATATCGTTCGCGCCAGCTTCCGGGGTTATGCCGCCCTGCCTCCGCCCAAAGACGCCAGCGGGCAATTGGTCGCGCCCTGGTGGAAAGCGCTGGGGCTGCCGCAGGACGCCACCGTGGCGCAGGCTGAGGCCGCTTATAGACGTGCAGTCAAGGAATCGCACCCTGACCGTGGCGGTGATCCAGCGAAGTTTAACATGATTGTGGACGCCATCCGTCAGGCGAGGGAGCAGGCCCAATGACCACGGTCACATACACTCTGGAAGAGGCGGCGGCGAAATTGCAGGTTTCCGCCCGGACCTTGCGCAAGGCGCTTGACGATCATAACCTGTGCCGGAAAATCGGCCGGCACGTCCGGCTGACGCAATCCGACATTGACGCCGTATTGGAGGCCGCAAAATGCCGCCATTTTTCTGAGGTTTTAGATTTTTGAAATTGCAGTTGAGCGCATCTAACAGCAGAACGTCACGCGAACATGCGGAAAAAAGCGGGAAAAATCCGGGCAGTGATGTTCACGGCGCGTTCACCGATGGGCGGCATCCCGCACCAGCATTCCAACGACGCCAAAAGCCGCCCCGGAAACAAATAAAATGCCATATGCGGGGTTCACGCAGATCATCAGAATGGGGATTGAGAGCGCAACGCAAACCCAGAC
>JAHHGO010000002.1 GCA_023252275.1 Alphaproteobacteria bacterium | reverse complement strand
CGCTTCATGGTGGGGCAGCGTGGTTTTGTGGATTCAGAAGTGATTTACTTGCATGAGGCGGATGACACGCTGAAACTGCAGGGCGCCGATGATGTCGCAAGCCGGCTTAATCAGCTTTTCTACGGGCCGCAGGATTACGCCATCTGGGCGCGGAAGGCCTGATCATCCGTGTCCGTACAGCCTCGCGCCATTCATCAGTTTCACGCCGCATCCGCCTATGGCGATGGCGTGACCAACTCAATGCTTTTCATACGTGAATTATTACATGAGTTAGGGTTCGAGTCAGAAATTTATTGCGCCCATATTGATCCGCGATTGGCGCATATGCTGCTGCCAATGGAAGCTTACCCGGATGCGCCGGACAAGCTTTTGCTGCTGCATCATTCATTGGGGAATAATCACGGCCCCTGGGTGGAAGGTCTGCAAAGCCGGATGGTGATGATTTATCATAATATTACGCCGCCGGAATTCTTCCCGGCAGGCAGTCTTGTGCGCGGCTATTCCGAATTAGGCCGCAAACAATTATCGGACTGGCGCCCAATATTCAGCGGCGCAATTGGTGATTCACCCTTTAACACGAGTGAGTTGTTGCAGCTGGGATACAAGGACGCTGTAACCATACCGCTGCTGGTGAATCTGGATAGGGTGCGGAGCATCATTCCTGACGGACGTCTTATGGACCGGCTGGATGGCTCCTTCAACATGGTGTTTGTCGGGCGCATTTCAGAAAACAAATGCCAGCATGATGTGATTTCCATCTTTTCGCATCTGCGCCGCCGTATTGGAATTTTCGCGCGCCTGATTCTGGCGGGAGAAGTTTCTTCTCAGGAATATCTTGACCGGCTGAAGCATATGTGTGGCAGCTTGCACCTGGGTGACAGTGTCGAACTGACTGGCAAGGTTTCTGATGAAAGCCTTGCTGCGATTTATCAGCGCGCCGATGTTTTTGTTTCGATGAGCGAGCATGAAGGCTTTGGCATGCCGCTGATTGAGGCGATGGCGCATGATGTGCCGGTGATCGCGTATAACAGCAGCAATATAGCCAATACGCTTGGCGAAGGCGGGATATTGCTGTCGCAAAAGGATCACAAAAAAACCGCGGCGCTGATCCATATTCTATCTGAGGAGCCGGAATTGCGCCGCCGTGTGTTGTGCGCCCAGCGCCGAAATCTTGCACGCTTTGAAAGCCCCGTGGTTTGCCGGGCGCTGGCGGATTTTCTTTCGGGCATCGGCATTTCTGCGCCCGCCATGCCGCAAGAGGCATTACATAAGATTCCGGATATTCGCATCGAAGGCCCGTTCGACAGCAGCTACAGCCTGGCGATTGTGAACCGGGAGTTTGCCCGGGCCTTACGGCGCAAGGGGCTGGATGTATCGCTGCATGATACGGATGGGCCGGGCGACAAGGTGCCGGATGCGGCGTTTCTCGCCAATGACGCGGATTGCCGTGAAATGTGGCAGCGCGGCACAGCGGATAAAACGGCAAATATTTTATTGCGTGATCTCTATCCGCCGCTTGTGTCGCATATGCGCGCGCCGGCGAATGGGCTCAGCAATTACGCCTGGGAAGAATCGGGCTTTCCCCGCGAATATGCCGGGCAATTCAACCGGACGTTGACGCATATAACGGTTCTGTCACATTACGTAAAAAAAGTGCTGCTCGACAATGGCGTGCGTGTGCCGGTCAGCGTCAGCGGCGCGGGCATTGATCATCTGCTTGAGGTCCAGCCGGCGGAATCGGGCCGCAAGCTTGGGCCGGACGGTTTCCGCTTTTTGCATATATCTTCCTGTTTTCCGCGCAAGGGGGCGGATGTGATGCTGGAAAGCTTTGGGCGGGCCTTCACGCGCGCGGAGAAAGTTTCGCTGGTTATAAAAACTTTCCCCAATATCCATAATGATATTACTGGCCAGCTTCGGCGCTTTCAGGAGCGCTTCCCGGACGCGCCTCCGGTCATTCTGATTAATGAAGATATCAGTGAAGCCGAAGTTGCTGAGATTTACGCGCGCTGCGATGCGCTGGTGGCGCCCAGCCGGGGCGAAGGGTTCGGGCTGCCCATCGCCGAGGCCATGCTGTTTGGCAAGCCGGTGATCACCACCGGATTTGGCGGGCAGATGGATTTCTGCACGCCGGAAAACTCCTGGCTGGTGGACTATCACTTCGCCTATGCGCAAACGCATTTGGGGCAGTTCAATTCTGCATGGGCGGAACCTGACCCGGATGATCTGGCGCGTCAGATGCGGGCGGTCTATGAGGCCACGCCCGAGGAGCGGTCCCGCCGCGCCGCAGCGGGGCGGAAGGGATTGCTGGATAATTTTCGCTGGGAACATGTCGCGGAGCGCAACCTGCAGGCGATAAAAGACCTTGATGCTCAGGCTTGCCCGCGCGATATGCCCCATATCGCCTGGGTGACGACATGGAATGTGCGTTGCGGCATCGCGGCCTATGCGAATGCGCTTAAAACATCCATTCCACATGGCCAGATGCTTGTGCTGGCCAATCATGTTGAGGATAAAATTCAAGAGGATGAGCCATTTGTCGTGCGCTGCTGGCGCTCCGGCGGCGGCGATTCTCTGGAAGGCGTATATTTGCAAATTCGCGCATCCGGCGCCAGTGCTGCGGTTTTCCAATTCAATTTTGGCTTCTTTGATCTGGCCAGTTTTAGCCAATTGATCACCCGCCTCGTCGATGACGGTGTTGGGGTGCATATTTTCTTTCACGCTACTGCTGATATTGCGCGGCCCGGTTTGAATCTGTCCTTGCGGACGATTGCGCAAGCGTTGTCCCGGGCTACCCGGCTGTATGTGCATGGTGTTAACGATCTGAACTGGCTGAAGCAGCTTGGGCTGATCGATAATGTGGTGCTGTTCCCGCATGGGGTCAGTTTGCCGGCGTCGATGCCGGAAAGTGACCCGGCCAAAAATGATGGCGGTAAGCTGATCGCCTGTTTTGGCTATATGCTTCCCGGAAAGGGGTTTGTGCAGCTCATTGAGGCGTTTGCCCTGTTGTGTGAAACGCATCCCGGCCTGCGGCTGCTGATGTTGAATGCTGGATATCCGGTTGCGGAATCGGTGCTTGAGATGCAGCGTTGCCGGGACGCCATCGCCGCGAGCGGGCATGGCGATGCGATTAGCCTGATTGCGGATTTTCTGCCGGATAAAGAGGTTCTGGCGCGCCTTGCGCAATCGGATCTGATCGTGTTTCCCTACCAGGGCACGGGCGAATCCTCGAGCGCGGCGGTGCGTTTTGGCCTGGCCAGCGGCCGGCCTGTCGCCTGTACGCCACTGGCTATTTTCCAGGACGTCGCCACTGTGACGTTTCAACTGCCGGGGGGGACGCCGGCCGAAATGGCCGAGGGCATAGGGGCGCTGCTCGGCGACACGGAGAAATTAGAGAAAATAGGTCAAATACAGAGCGCTTGGCTTGCGGACCATGATTGGCAGGTGGTATCCACACGTTTATGGAATATTATTCGGGGCTGCGCCGTTAACCGGCAATAGAGACATGGGGCTTAATTCATTGAAGAAGAAAACCGCTCTGGTAACCGGGGTTACCGGGCAAGACGGGGCCTATCTGGCCCGCTTGCTGGTGGACAAGGGGTATAAAGTCTATGGCGGCTGCCGCCGGGTCTCGGTCGATAATCTGTGGCGCCTGCGGGAAGTGGACGTGCTGGACAAAATTGAGCTGATCGATTTTGATTTACAGGAAATCGGCAATGTCACCCGCGCCATCAGACAGACCCGGCCGGATGAGATTTATAATCTGGCGGCGCAAAGCTTTGTCGGCGTGTCCTTCGAACTGCCTGTCACCACTTCGCAGATTGATGGCATGGGATGCCTGCATATTCTGGAAGCAATGCGCGACTATGTGCCTGAGGCGCGTTTCTATCAGGCTTCGACATCTGAAATGTTCGGCAAGGTTCAGGCAATTCCGCAACAGGAAACGACGCCGTTTTACCCGCGCAGCCCCTATGGGGTGGCAAAGGTGTTTGCGCATTACATGACCCAGAACTACCGCGAGTCCTATAATCTGCACGCCAGTTCGGGAATTTTGTTCAACCATGAATCGCCGTTGCGCGGTCAGGAATTCGTGACCCGTAAAATCACCCTCGCCCTTGCCAGAATCGCCGCCGGGCAGCAGGACCTGCTGGAGCTTGGCAATATGGACGCCAAACGTGACTGGGGATTTGCCGGTGATTATGTGAAGGCGATGTGGGCCATGCTGCAACAGGATACGGCGGACGATTATGTCATCGCGACGGGCGAGACTTTTACGGTGCGATATTTCTGCGAACGTGCGGCAAGCCTGCTGGGCTTTGATCTGCGCTGGGAAGGGCACGGGCCGGGCGAGCAGGGGATTGACCGCAAAAGCGGCAAGACCGTCATTCATGTCAGCCCGAAATTTTTCCGTCCCGCTGAGGTGGAGCTATTGGTTGGCCTGCCGGACAAGGCGCGCAACAGGCTGGGTTGGACGCCAGAGGTAAAGCTGGACGGGCTGATCGAGATGATGATTACGGCGGACCGCGCCCGTGTGGCGACCGGCTGTAATGTGCAATAGGCGGGGCCTAATCCAGATCCTTGACATCGCTGCTGGCGCCCTCGACGCGCGCCGCCAGCGCGGCTGACATAAACGCGTCCAGATCGCCATCCAGAACCGTGTGGGGCGTTGGGCTTTCCACGCCGGTGCGCAGGTCTTTCACCATCTGATAGGGCTGCAATACATAGGAGCGAATCTGATGCCCCCAGCCAATATCGGTTTTGGAACTGGCGGCGGCCTGGGCGGCCTCTTCGCGTTTTCGCAATTCATTTTCATACAGCCGGGCGCGCAGCATGTTCCATGCTTCGGCGCGGTTCTTATGCTGTGAGCGCTGGCTTTGACATTGCACGACAATGCCAGTGGGCGCATGGGTCAGGCGCACGGCGCTATCGGTTTTGTTGACATGCTGGCCGCCGGCGCCGCTGGCGCGATAGGTGTCTGTGCGCACGTCTTTTTCGTCGATCTCGATGATGATGCGGTCATCGACTTCGGGATAGACCCAGACGCTGGCAAAGCTGGTATGGCGGCGGGCGTTTGAATCAAATGGCGATATGCGCACCAGCCGATGCACGCCTGCTTCGGTTTTCAGCCAGCCATAAGCGCTTTCGCCTTTGACGTGGATAGTGGCGGATTTAATGCCGGCCTCTTCGCCGTCGCTTAGTTCGACAATTTCAACCTTATGGCCATGTTTCTCCGCCCAGCGCATATACATGCGCAACAGCATATTGGCCCAGTCCTGGCTTTCGGTTCCGCCCGCGCCGGCATGGATTTCGACATAGCCGCTGTTGCGATCTGCTTCGCCGGATAACAGGGTGTCAATTTCACGCGCCGCCGCTTCTTCGCGCAAGCGGCGCAGCGCCGCTTCGGCTTCGCTTACAATGCCCGCGTCATTCTCGGCTTCGCCCAGTTCAATCAGCCCCAGCGTGTCATCAAAATCGGACTGCATGCGGCGCACGGCCGATATGGCGGTTTCAAGCCGGGTGCGTTCGCGCATCATGTCCTGGGCAAGCTGCGGATTATCCCACAGCTTTGGATCCTCAACGAGCGCGTTCAGTTCCTGCAATCTGCGTTGTGCCTGATCCCAGTCAAAGATGCCTCCTCAGCAGTTCAAACGACTGCTTGATGTCTTGCGCCAGGGACTGAACTTCAGCCTTCATGGAAATGCTCCTGAAATGAATTGATGCGGATTAATATAGCCCGCCCGTGCCGCCGGCAACCGGTTCCTCGCCGGTTATTTCGGGTGTCACCACAAGATCTTCTGGATTGTCCGTTCCCAGCACCGGCTGCTTGCGGCCTTTGGGTTCAGTTCCGGGCAGAAAGGCTTCCAGGATCACATTGCGGTCGCCCGGATTTGCAGGCAGTCCGGTGTCGGCATTCACCCGCATCAGGCGGATGCCGGGCGGAATACGAAATGGTATTGCGGGCGAACCCGCCAGCGCCGCCGCCATGAAATCGCGAAACACCGGGGCCGACACGGATCCGCCGGTTTCTTTCTTGCCCATGGTGCGCGGCGTGTCATAGCCGATAAAGACGCCAACCGCCAGATCAGGCGAAAATCCAATGAACCAGGTGTCGCGGCTTTCATTGGTGGTGCCGGTCTTGCCTGCCAATGGCCGTCCTACGCTGGCAATGCTCTTGCCGGTGCCGCGCAGCACCACGCCTTCCAGCATGGAAACCATCTGATAGGCCGTGGCCGGATTGATGCGCTGTTCACGCAGATCGGGCAGCGCGGGTTCCGGCAATCCTTCGCGCCATATCTCGCGGCATGCGGCGCATTCGCGCGGATCATTGCGATACAGGGTTCTGCCGCGCCGGTCCTGCACCCGGTCGATCAGCGCGGGCTGCACCTGCCGCCCGCCATTGACCAGCATGGCGTAGGCGGTTGTCAGCTTCAACACGGTGGTTTCTCCCGCGCCCAGCGCCGTCGATAACAGATTGGGCGCGCTCTGGGTCAGGCCAAAGCGGCTGGCATAATCATTCACCCGGCCGATGCCGATATGTTGCGCCAGCCGGACAGTCATCAGATTACGTGACTTCTCAAGTCCCAGCCGCAAGGTGGAGGGGCCGAAATATTCGCCCGAATAATTGGTCGGCTTCCATTTAGCGAGGCCGGGGCCCTGATCAATCACCATGGGCGCGTCCAGCACAAGACTGGAGGGGGTAAAGCCCGCCTCCAGCGCCGCCGCATATACAAATGGCTTAAACGCGGAACCTGGCTGGCGCAGCGCCTGGGTGGCGCGGTTAAATTCACTGTCGCCATAGGCAAAGCCGCCCTGCATCGCCAGAACGCGGCCAGTATGCGGGTCCATCGCCACCAGCGCGCCGCTCACCTCGGGTATCTGCTGAAGGCTCCATCTGCTTATGGCTTTGCCGGATGGTTTTGCATCCATCTGCGCCACCGCGATCACATCGCCCGCTTGCAGCACATCCTCGGCCCGGTTCACTGCGGGACCGCGTGTGGCGTCCATCAGCCGTTTGCGGGCCCAGCGCATTTCCTCGAGCGGGATAATTCCCTGGCTGCCATCCGCAAAACCAATTTGCGCACTGTCCTGGCGCGTCTTCAGAACCAGCGCCAGCCGCCAGGGCGCCAGACCGGCCGGCATTGGCGTTGCCGCCAGCCGCGCGGGCCAGCCCTCGCCCGCATCAATGCGCGTGACCGGGCCATGCCAGCCATGTTTTCGGTCATAGGCAATCAAGCCATCGCGCAGGGATTTGTAGGCGATGGCCTGCAGGCGCGGATCAAGCGAGGTGCGCACCGACAGACCGCCATCATACAGCGCATTTTCTCCAAAGCGGTTAATCAGTTCACGGCGCACTTCTTCGGCGAAAAAATCGGCATGGACAAATTCCCGGTCGCGCGGCGGGGCGGTAACCAGCGGCTTCTGTGTCGCGCTTATGGCTTCATCGGCGGTGACATAGCCATCTTCCAGCATACGGGTGATGACATAATTGCGCCGCGCCACAGCCTTGTCGTGATAGCGCACGGGGTGATAATTATTTGGCGCCTTGGGCAGCGCCGCCAGATAGGCGGCTTCCTCCAGCGTGAGATCGGCCAGCGGCTTGTCAAAATAATTCAGCGCCGCCGCAGCCACGCCATAGGCCGTATTGCCGAGATAAATTTCATTCAGATAAAGCTCAAGCAGCCGCTCTTTGGAGAAGGTGCGCTCGATGCGAAAGGCCAGAATGGCCTCCTTGATCTTGCGCTGATAGGACACTTCCCCGGACAGGAAGAAATTCTTCGCGACCTGCTGCGTGATGGTCGATACGCCCACAAGCCTGCGGTCATCTCCGGCATGTTGCAGATTGATGATTGCAGCGCGCATGATGCCTATCGGATCAACGCCGCGATGCACGAAGAAATTCTGATCTTCCGCCGAAACAAAGGCGTTAATGACCAGTTTCGGGATCGTTTCATAAGGCACGTAAAGCCGCTTTTCACGCGCGAATTCGGTGATAAGGCGTCCGTCTCCGGCATGCACCCGGGTTGTAATGGCAGGCTCATAATTGGCGAGCTGGGAATAATCCGGCAGGCCGATGCCATAGCGCCACAGGACGAAAGCCACCGCCGCACCGCCCGCAATCGACAGCAGCAAGCTCAGCACGAGGCCGTAAAGAATAAATTTTCCCAATAATTTCAATGCGCTATCCTGGGGGGTATGGAAACTGTCCTGTATCGCCGCAGCTATAAGACCATATGAGTGTATTTCACAAGGTTAACAGGGCCGCCAGCAGCAACATGGCGCATAATTCCGAAATTTGTTGAATAGAGCCTAAAATATCACCTGTCTGGCCGCCAATCTGGCTGCTGGCGATCCGGGCGGTAAGCAATCCGCCAGCGCCGGCGGCAATCAGCGCGGCCAGCGCCGTATCCAGGGGCAAAGCCAGCCAGCATATGACGAAACTGATGCCCATTGAGATGGCGGCGTCCCGCATGGTTGGGCGGCCTGCGCTGCGGGCCAAACCGGCTTCCTTGGCGTGGGGCAGGGCGGCCATCGCCAGATACATCAGGGCGCGGGACAGGGCGCCCGCAACGATCAGGGCTGTCATGACCCTGTCCGGGCTGCCGAGTTGCGCCATCGCGCCGACGCGCAACAGCAGCGCCAGCATCAGCGCCAGCGCGCCATGCGCGCCGATACGTCCGTCCGACATGATTTCCAGCTTGCGCTCGCGCGTCCAGCCGCCGCTGATGCCGTCGGCCATATCGCTGAGCGCGTCCTCGTGCAGGCCGCCGGTCAGCACAGCGGAGGCCGCAATCGCCAGCAGGGCGGCGATGAAGGTGGAAAACCCAAAACTGACACCAAGCCAGTAAAAGCTTCCGGCGAGCGCGCCCACAAAGGCGCCTACCGCTGGCGACATCCGCAAGGCTCTGGAAAGTGTGCCGGTCCCCCATTCCTCATTGGAACGGACGGGCAGCCGGGTCAGGAAGGCCAGCGCGTTAAACAGCTCATCCCGCCATTCCTGGATATGGTCATTTCGCGGCGGCCCCTGCATCTTAATAAACGCTTTCTTTGTGCTAATAGTCATGCGAGTTAGACCCGCAACAGCCTTATACGGAAGCACAAAATGTCCCTCTCCGCCAGCGCCTTGCCATTTGATGATATCCGCAATCTTGTACGCCAGTTACCGGGGCCGGATATGGCGGCGGCCGCAAAGGCGCAGGCGCGTGAGGCGGAACTGACCAAACCGGCGGGTTCGCTGGGCCGGCTGGAGGAAATTTCCGGCTGGCTTGCCGCCTGGCAGGGGCGGCATCCGCCCATGGTGTTGCAGCCGCAGGTGGCAATTTTCGCGGCCAATCACGGCGTGGCGCAGCGTGGCGTTTCGGCGTTTCCCGCTTCGGTGACGCAGCAGATGGTGGAAAATTTTGCAGCCGGCGGGGCGGCCATCAACCAGTTGTGCAAAGTGTCCGGCGCGGGCCTGAAAATATTCGATCTGGCGCTGGACATACCCACGCCGGATATTTGCGAAGCCGAAGCCATGAGCGAGGCGGATTGCGCAGCCACCATCGCCTTTGGCATGGAGGCCGTGGCGGCGGGCGGCGATCTGCTGTGCATCGGTGAAATGGGCATCGCCAACACCACAGTGGCCGCGGCGGTGTGCTGCGCCCTGTTCGGGGGCGAGGCGGAAGACTGGGTGGGCAAGGGGACCGGCGTCGATGACGCAGGGCTGGCGCGCAAGGCGGCGGCGGTCCGGGCGGCGATGCAATTTCACAAGGGGCAGTTGTCCGACCCGCTGGAAATATTACGCCGTGTCGGCGGGCGGGAAATTGCCGCAATGGCGGGCGCCATCATCGCGGCGCGCGTGCAGCGCATCCCGGTGCTGCTGGATGGCTTTGTTGTCGGGGCGGCGGCGGCCGTGCTGCATCAGTTGCAGCCGGGCGCGCTGGATCATTGCCTGGCGGCGCACGTGTCGGCGGAAGCCGCGCATGGCCGTTTGCTGGAAAGAATTGGCAAAAAACCCCTGCTCGATCTGGGCATGCGGCTGGGCGAGGGATCTGGCGCCGCGCTGGCGATTTCCATTGTCCGCGCCGCCGCCGTCACCCATGCGGGCATGGCGACGTTTGAACAAGCGGGGGTCAGCGGGCCTGGCCGGTCAAATATTATATAAGCCCAGCCAAACGCCGGCGCCGATAAGCATCACCCCGCTGATGCGCGCCAGCGCCTGACCATTGGGGACAAGTTTTTCGAACAGCACATAGGCTGCGATGCCGATAATCCAGTATAGATTCATAATACCGCCCACGAATAACAGTCCCATCAAAAACCAGCAGCAACCCAGGCAAAATGCGCCATGCTGAAGGCCCATGCGCAGCGCGCCCATCCGGCCTTTGCGCCAGTGCGCGGAAATATAATGAACTGGCGAGCGGCAATATTCCAGGCAGGCGCGCTTGACCGGTGTGATTTGCCATAGCCCGGCGCCCAGCATAAGCGCCGCGCTCATAGCCGGACTGTCGATGCTCAAGGCGTGCTGTATAACCTCCGCCTCGCGAAGCGCCCATTGCAGCAGAGTCGCGCCAACGCTGAAGAGGCTCCATACGAGCAGATAACCAAGCGTGAAGAGCGCGGTGGACGCAATTGGCGCGCCACGCTCGCGCTGTTTTTGGCTGATCGCGGTAAACAGCAGAATCATTGGCGCGGCGCCGGGCAGCATCATCGCCGCCATCATGATCATCCACATGGGAAACATCATCAGAAAATAATCGAAACCGGAAGTTGCGGTTTCCATTCCTGGCATATCCATGTCCATTCTGTTCATGTCCATGCCGGCGCCGGATAAAATATATGCCCAGGCAAGCAGTATCGCGCCTGCCAGCCCGGCGGTCACCACCGCCCGTTCACGCCGCGCCAACGCAACAATGGCGTGATCCAGGGGCGGTGCTTCATTCATGCGAGATTTTCCATCCCCATGCTGTTGCCAATCCGGTTATGACGCTGCTCAGCGGATGACGCCGTGCCCATTCTGGCGCAGCCTGCTGAATTGGCCATAGCTGTCGTTAAGATCCAAAGGCACGGCTCCGCGCGCTTTGGTCGAGGCGCTGCCGATCTCGGCCATCAGGAACTCGATGCCGTCTGGTATAAGGGGTTGCAGCAGCATGCTGCCGCCGCCCAGCAACAGCCCCAGTATGGCGAGAACAATCGCCAGCTCTATCAGGGTAAAGCCGCGCGAGCGCTGTTTTTTCCACCACCCGTCAGGCAGGTGCATTTTAGCATCCCCCAGGACAAAAAGGCCGGGAAATCCCCGGCCTTCCCATTCATTTCAAGGCCTAAGACTGGCCCGGCTAGTTGAGGTCGATAACCAGATTGCAGGTGCTATTACCGCTGGCCGCCAGATAGGGAGCTGTCACCACGCCTGAAAAGCAGGTAGCGGCAGCGGATAAGGTAGTGTTGGTAAACACCGAACCGGTGCCAGGCCGCCCATCGTCAAGCACACGGTCAATCTGCAACGCCTGATCCGGCCGCAGGGCCCCTGTGGCGGGGGCCGGCACGCCCGGTGTCCCGGTCAACCGCAACACATGGCGGCCCGTTAACGGCTGGAAAAGAACTTGAAAACCGCCCCCGGTTGCAGCGCTGGGAAAGCGGCCGCCAAAAATAGCCGCGCTTGTGCCATCCGTGTCTATATTACCGATGAAGCGGGCTGCGGCAAGCTGCTGCCAGAACGCAACATTTTCCGCGGCCGCGCTTACGTTATTTGAATAGGTGGCGTTGGCATTTGCGCCTACAATGCCGTTTCCGTTACCCGCAGCCGCAGGCAGGCATGGCGCCGCCGTACAATTGGGGATTATATTGTCTGCGCCGACCAAATCCCCTGGCAGAGCGCCATACTTATCCCTGAAGGCAGCGGTTGCCGCCTGATAGGACTGCGCCTGCGAGACCACATTTTTGACCTGGGCGTTGCCGATCAATTCCTGGCCTTTAAGAATACCGCCGATAATCAATCCGATAATCACCAGCACGATCGAAAGCTCGACAAGCGTAAAACCGGATTGCCGGCCGCTGTCAGAACCCTGAATAATTATTGGGGTGTTTTTGGTCAGTCCCCTAAAACCAGCTTTATAGGTCATCATTGATTTCCATTCTCTCTTAAGCTGCGGCAGTATCGCATGGCGGAGTTACCAAACCGTTTCTGCGTCTAATTCAGATAAGTTTAGGCATATATTGCTAGAGTTTTTTACTGTCAATCCTAGAGGGACCCCTCTAGTGACAAATTATCACAACATGTATCTGGTTAAAAGATACTTAAATTTGTCTAAAATAAATATTCACCTCGTTTTCGATGAAAAACCCAGGCGTGTTGCAATATAGTTACGAATAAAGAACTGTTCTGCGGGATGCAGATCAGGGGTTGTCGCCAATATTGCCTCCAGAATATCCTTGGCGGCTTCTTTTTCCCCCGCATCGGCCAGCACAAAGGCCGGAAGCTGACGCGTCCAGACCGGCATGTCCGCGACCGGCAGTGCGGCCAATTGTCTGGCAAGCGCCAGCCCCAGCTGCGGATCTTTCACCCGGTAGCGCGCCAGATAGACGGAATAAGCCAGCCAGCGCCAATGCGCGCGTGGCTTGTCGGCGGCAATTTCCTGCAAATAACCAATGACCTGCCGCACATCATCCGGATCAGGGCTAAACCCGTAATAATAGGCGGCCAATGAGGGCGCATACTGGCTTTCAGGGTCCATCTGCGACAACAGACGGAACCAGCCTCTAAGCCGTCCATAATCATATTGCGCCAATGGGGTCATTTCGCCGGCCCAATCCCCCATATTTTGCAGCCCCAGCCCCGCCGTCCGGTAATAAAATTGCGTATCGCCCAGCGCCGTGGCCCGGGCGGCGATGGGGGTGGGAGCCAGTTCCACACCGCTCCAGGGGATGCGGATATTCTGGGCCTCCGACCAGAACAGAATTTGCGCGGCCAGCGCCACGATCAAAGCCGCAATAAAGGGCGGCGGCACATGTCTGAGTTTACCTTCGCCGCCCATATCATAACCGCTTGCGGCTGAAATCGATCATGGTGGCGGCCAGGATCAGTGGCGCAAACACCAGCGCCTGAAGCAGCGGCCAGCCCAGGCCCGGCTCGCCGCCATTCACGCCATATACAAGCCATTCGCTGCGGGTAAAGAAATCCAGCCTTGGAATGACGAGCGAGATAAGCCTGAAACCATAACCCAGAAAAACATCCGGCATCCCTCCGCCCGCATCGGCCTTGACCGCCAGCGCGCCAAGCAGGCCGCTCATCCGCGCCAGAACGTAAAATCCCAGACAGGCCATAACGCTGCTGACGGCATTATTCAGAATCAGCCCGAAAAATATAGCCATCTGGATCATCAGCATGGTTTCGAGTGCGAGCGTTAGCCCCCAGATCAGCAAACCGCCAAGCGGCGGACGCGCGCCCAGCCACACCATCACAAGGCCCGCCGCCACACAGATAAACCCCGCACACACCATACTGAAGCAATAGCTCAGGACGAATGCGCCGCGCGAAACCGGCCGCGATAAAATCAGCGCTATCTCGCCGCCCGTCATGGCCTGACGGATATGAAAACAGACAAATATCACCATGCCGAAAATAATCAGTACACGGCTCGTTGCGCCGAACAGCGCCGCCGCCATTTCGCGCTGTTCAATAATTGCGCTGCCGCTGAGAAAAATAACCAGCGCGGCCGCAACCGCCAGCATCACAGGTAACGCCAGAAACAGCCGGTCGCGCACGGCGGAGGCAAACATATAGCGCAGCAATGCCGTACTGAGCGTGAGCTGGCCCGCGCGCATCCGGCTAGAAGGGTAATGGACGGCGGTCGCGCCCGAAGGTTTTGTAAAGGTCAATATCGGCGGCGGTGGCGCCGCTATCCTCTATGATGGTGGCGCGCAGAAATATGACCAGCTCGGTCTGATTGTTGATGTCATTGCGCGCCTTGAACAGATTGCCGACAATTGGCAGACCCGAGACGCCGGGCAATCCGGTTTCGCCGGTTGTGCTGGTATCCTGCATCAAACCACCCATAACCAGCACGCGGCCGGAACGCATCGTCACCATACTGTCAATTTCCTGCACGGCGATAATCGGCACCGGCGATTGCACCGTATTGTTGGACGCAATCGACACGCCCGGATCATTGATGGTGCCGGTAATGCGCGTGATGGTCGGGCGCAGCGTCATGCCGATTTCATCCGTCTCACTGTGAATGGACGGCTGCACGGTGATGATGACGCCTTCGGGAACAGTGCGGATATTGCTGTCAACCGTCGTGCGTTCATCGCCATTGTCAAGCAGGGTGCGTTCAAAATCCAGTTCGAAAAACACCCGGTTCTCAACAACCTTCAACACGGCGCTTTGATTGTGCTGCACTGTGAGGCGCGGGCTGGAAAGTGTGCGCACCGTACCGAATTGCTGCGCCAGGCTTGCGACCGCATCAAGATCGTTGCGATCAAGCGCCAGGGTCACCACGCCCGACGTCGCCGTGTTCAGATCATTAAACGGCCGGGTCTGCGGCACGGCCACGGTATCGCCAAACCGCGCAGCGCCGGTCGCCGCGCCCAGAACGCCCGCCCAGTTGATGCCGCTTGAAAAATTATCCGATAGCTGCACTTCCAGCACTTTCGCCTCGATCAGCACCTGGCCCGCTATGGCGCGGCGAAGCTTGCGCAGATAGGTTTCGATCATTTTGTGCTGGCGCTGGCTGCCATAGACATTGAGCAGGCCGGCAACCCGGTTGATGCTGTAAGGACGCTGATTGGGGCTTTCAGCGTCGGCGGGTTGCTCCGCCTGGACTGCAGCGGCAGTTGCGGGGAAAGGAGATGCGCCGCCGCCCGCCGCCTGCACAACTGCGGCAACGGCTGCCGGCGCGGGCGCGCCGCCGGATGCAGCAGCCCCCGATTCCGGTTGCGCCACCGCCGGGACTATTGGCAGGGGATTGGGCACGGCGGACTGAGGGGCGGGAACATCAGCGAAAATATCGGCTTCGGCGCCGGCCGCGCCAGACCCCGACAGCAGGCTTTCCCGCTGCGAACTACGATTCATCAGCATACCGATATTTGATTCAAGCTCCTCCCAGAAATTATTTTTGGATTCGCTTTTGACCTCGCTTGCGGAACTGTTGCCCTGGCCGCCGCCTTCGCCGCCCACCGATTCACCGCCCACCACATCGACAGTGGTGGAAACGGAGCTGCTGGTGTCGCGCACGACATTCAGATAATCGATGCGATAATTCTGCAAATAGGGCAGATCGCGCTCAATGCGCAGCACATTGCCTTCAAGGTCGTAGCGCAGATCAGCCATGTCCGCGATGCGGTCAACCACCTCCTCAAAGGGGCGCTGGCGCACCGAGAAAATAAGGCTGCCGGTAATGCGCGGATCCAGCTCCAGCCCGACATTGGCCTGTTGCGCAAGTTCGCTCAGCACATCGCGCAGCGGCACATCTTCATTGACCGAAATCGTCACCAGCCTGGCATTGGCCGGCAGCGCCAGATTCGGCATCGGGATAAGGGGTTCCGCCTGGGGAATTGGCGGCGGCGGGATGGAAGCGTCATTTTCCGGCGCGCGCGGCTTCAGCGCATCGCGATAATCATCCCGGGTCATTCCGGCGGTGCGGTCCTGTTTGTCGAAATCAGGTTGCGACAGGTTGCTGCACCCGGCCAGCAACAGCAGGGCTGTCAATGCGGCGCGGCAATAAAGAGTGCGGACCTTTCCACTATCGGGATGGCTAAAACTTAAGGCCAATTTCATGCAATGCCTGCTCTCATGACGCCCTTGTCCAGCAATAATGGGTAAATGACGCTATGTCTGACAAACCGCTTATTGGCTGAAATAGTTAATTATTAAGGTTAATAATTGATTAATACACTAATCTTGTCCTAGAGCAGCTTTCCGCATTAAGTTCGAGCCTCATGGCTCGAACTTAATGCAGATTGCCCTAGGCATTTCATGCGAATCAGCAAGATTCTATCTACCGCCTTTTGACGCTAGCTCCGCCAGCAGATCAAGGGCTGCTTTTGCGAAGGCCCACATATTGGCCTCGCGATCGGCGCTTCCCGTGGACAGCACAAGCGCGCGTTCAACGGGGCCACTGACCGCGACACAGGCATGGCCCGGCGGATTGCCATAGGGATTGCCGCTTGGGCCGCTGGCCCCGGTTTCACCAATGCCCCAGTCGGCGCCCATTCTTGTGCGGATAGAGCGCGCTTCAAACAGCGCAAAATCCGTAGTCGCGGACTTCATGCCTTTCGGACGCCCCGGCAGCAACACCTTGCCGCCCTGCGCGGTATAGACAATGCCGCCGCCTATATAGAAGGCCGAAGCGCCGGGAACCGCCACCAGCGCCGCGGAAATCAGCCCGCCGCATGAAGATTCGGCAACCGCCACCGTCTGTCCGTTCGCAATCAATAATCTGGCGGCGGCGGCGGACAGGGCGGCTAAACCGGGATATGACATGGCGGATATTCCTTACTTTATTCAGGCTGCGAATCCCTACAATTGCTTGACACTACTCCAAAGCGCGCCTAGTTTCCCAGCCGATCCACCACATTTCGGGTCAAGAACGCCGTACCGCCAGTCAGCGAGGTTTCGCCCACTGGCGCAATTTTGCTTTGTAATTGGGCTAACCCCTTATGTTTGAAACGCTTTCAGACCGGCTGAGCACTATATTCGACGCCCTGCGCAAGCAGGCCGCGTTAAGCGAAGCGGACGTGGATGCAGCCCTGCGCGAAGTACGCCGGGCGCTTCTGGAAGCCGATGTGGCCCTGCCGGTGGCGCGTGATTTCATCGCCAGGGTGCGCACCCGCGCCGTTGGCCAGGAAGTAATCAAATCCATCACCCCCGGCCAGATGGTCATCAAGATTGTGCATGACAATCTGGTGGAAATGCTGGGCTCCACATCGCAGGGGATTGATCTCAACGCGCCTTCGCCGGTGCCGGTGCTGATGGTCGGCCTGCAGGGTTCGGGCAAAACCACCACAACGGCCAAGCTGGCGCTGCGGTTTCAGACCCGGGATCGCAAAAAAGTATTGATGGCGTCGCTATCCGGCGTCAGCCAGATCACCGACAAAAATTGTGAAAGCACCGCGCTGGAGGATTGGGTTTCCCCATCAATGCGCACGGTGCGGCGTTCCAGCGCATGGCCCGTATCGGATGCGCTGACTAATCCGGTGCTGATGCGCGCCGGCGCGCCGCTGCAATGCGAAGCGTTCAGGCTGGCCGCCACGGCCCAGCAATTTGTGTCCGCTCCAATCCGGGTGACTTCCGAAAGCCGCGCCCAGCGCAGGCCGCGCCCCGGCGACAAAAAGGACAGCGCTTCCAGCAAATTGGTTTTGCCCGCGCCATTCTCGCCCGTCAGCACCACCGGACGGCCATCCAGATTCAGGCTGGCCTGAGCGTAACAGCGGAAATTCGTGACTTTCAGCATACGCACCGCGATGGCCGTTGCAAGGCCGGGCGCCTCTGATATTGGTGATTGCGCTAACACCCTGACAAATTCCTTAAACGGCGCTGTTCAGCATGGCAGCCGAAACTTCAATAGCGCACGCGAACCCATATGGGCCATTGCGTGCAAAACCCATTGCGGGGGGGCTGCGGGATGGCGTATCACGCCACCCGCATGGGCATGAGCACATATTGCGCCGACGCATCGCCGCTGTCGCGGATCAGCGCGGGCGAATGCGCATCAAAAAATTCAAATATCGCATTGTCGCCGTCGATCTGCGCGGCCACATCCAGCAGATAGCGCGCATTGAAACCCACCTCGATCGGCGTCGCCGTATAGCTGACGGCCAGTTCTTCGCTGGCGCTTCCCTGATCGGGATTTTTCACCGATACCGTCATCTGGTTTTTACCCAGATTGACTTTTACAGCGCGCGACTTTTCCGACGATATGGTCGACACCCGATCCACCGCCTGACGCAACAGCAGATTATTAACTTCCATCAGCTTGTCATTCGTCGTGGGAATGACGCGGGTATAATCAGGAAATGTCCCGTCGATCAGTTTGGTGCTCAGGGTCACATGATCAAAGGCAAAGCGTATCTTGGCCGGGGTCACGTTAACCGCCACATCGCCGGTTACGCCGTCGATCAGCTTGTGCAGTTCCAGCACCGCCTTGCGCGGCAGGATAATGCCCGGCATTGCATCCGCGCCGCTGGGCGCCGGCAGTTCCACCCGCGCCAGCCGGTGCCCATCCGTAGCGACGGCGCGCAGCATGGTCACGCCACCGGTCTTGACCACATGCAGATAGATGCCATTCAGATAATATCTGGTTTCTTCGGTGGAGATCGCAAACCGCGTCTTGTCGATCAGCCGCTTCAAATCCGCCGCGGCAATGACAAATTGCGATGCGGCATCGGCTGTCTTGCCGGTGCTTTCCGCATCCATTGCGGGAAAGTCGGCGGCGGGCAGGCAGGACAGGTGAAATTCCGAGCGGCCGGCCTTTAACAATAGCCGGCCATTATCCGCATCGAGTGAAATTTCAACCTGCGCGCCTTCCGGCAGTTTGCGCACAATGTCATGCAGGGTATGGGCGGGCGCGGTTGTGGCCCCGGCTTGCGTCACATTTGCTTCAGCCGATTCCCGCACCGCAATGTCCAGATCGGTTGCGGTCAGATCCAGTTTTCCGTCACGCGCCTGTAACAAAACATTGGACAGGATTGGAATAGTTGTGCGCCGTTCCACAATGCTTTGCACATGACCCAGCGAGCGCAGAAGAACTGTTCTTTCGATGGTGAATTTCATTCTCAGACCGTTCCTGTTCGTAGCCTCCTGCGGGGGACCGCCCGCGATCCGGATAGGTTGGAGGAGGGGGCGTATAAGCTACGAATCAGTATAGCAGAGCGTGAGGATTCCGGCAGTAAAATCGCATCCGGAATCCGTGTAAATGCGGCTGAAAAACTAGCCCTGTAACAGCCTCTGCAATTTCTCGACATCCTCGTTCAGCGCATTGTCGCTTTCCCGAAGCTGTTCGATGCGCCGCACCGCGTGAATGACGGTGGTATGATCCCGTCCGCCAAATTTGCGGCCTATTTCCGGCAGCGAGCGGGCGGTCAATTGCTTGGCCAGATACATGGCGACCTGGCGGGGCCGGGCGACGGCGCGTGCGCGCCGGGCCGACAGCATATCGGCAAGGCGGATATTGAAATATTCGGCGGCCTTGCGCTGAATTTCATCGATCGTGATGCGCCGTTCGCTGGCCCGCAACAGGTCCTGCAACACCTCGCGCGCCATATCCACGGTGATCGGACGCCGCACCAGGGTTGCAAACGCAATCACCCGGGTCAGCGCGCCTTCGACATCGCGCACATTGGAATTGATGCGATGGGCCAGAAATTCCAGCACTGGCTCGGCAATTTCAATATCCGGTATCTGGCGGCGGGCGATTTCGGCCTTGCCCTGTAAAATACCAAGGCGCAGCTCATAATCCGTCGGGTGAATATCCGCAACCAGACCCCAGCCCAGCCGCGAACGGATGCGTTCCTCAATGCCATCCAGATCTGATGGCGAACGGTCCGCTGAAATGATCAGCTGTTTCTGATGATCGATCAGGGCGTTGAAAGTATGGAAAAACTCTTCCTGCGTGGAGCCCTTGCCGCCGATAAACTGCACATCGTCCACCATCAGCACGTCCACGGAACGCAGCGCCTCCTTGAAGGGCATGGTGTCCTTGTCGCGCAGCGCCTTGATGAACTGGTACATGAATTTTTCGGCCGAAAGATACAATACGGTGCGTTCCGGACGCCGGGCGCGGATGGCGTGCGCAATGGCGTGCATCAAATGGGTTTTGCCCAGCCCGACGCCGCCATGCAGAAACAGCGGGTTAAAGGGGGGCGTGTCGCTTTCGGCCACGCGGCGCGCGGCGGCGCTGGCAAATTCGTTGGATTTACCAACCACGAAATCTTCAAAGGTAAAGCGCGGGTCGAGGGGCGCGCCCAGACGGCCATATTGCCCGTTGCGGGGGTCAGCCTGGATTTCGGACCGGATGATCGCCGCCGGCTGCGCCTGGGCGAAGCCCGAGCTAACGGCGGCTGAATTGCCGCTATTCGCGCCGCCAAGCGGAACATTTCCGGCGCCCGCCGCCGGACTGGTTTCCCGGGCGAGAATATCCAGCCGCAGCACCTGGCTGTTAACGGCGCCCCAGGCCTTCAGCATTTGATCGCCCAGATGCGCCGTGATCCAGTCGCGTTTGAAACGGCTGGGCGCTGTAAGTAGCGCACACCCCCCCTCAATGCGGTCGCATCCGATAATGCACAACCAGTTCTGATAGGTGGCCTCGCCCAGATCCCGGCGCAGAATGGCCACCACCTGCTGCCATTGTTGTGCGGCTTCATGGGACGAAATCTCTGTTGAATTTTCCACTGGCGTCCTGTCTGAAATGGTTCCTGAAGCGGCAATCCGGGGGGCAGATGGCGTAGCCTCCGGCCCATCCGTGTCAGGATTAATGTTAGTCATTTAGCGCCCCCACAGTGCTTGCCGTAATGGTATTTATCCCTGTTTCCAGGGTAGCCCCTTGAATTTCCACCCGTTTTTGTTACCCCGATGCCGTTCCGCATCAAGGTCCCCTTCGAACCCGCCGGACAGATTGTAGCAGCGCCTGAAGCCCTGTTGCGCAAGGCTGATGGCCGCATCGCGTGAACGCGCCCCGGATCGGCAGATAAAAATCAGTGCGCTATCAGCGCCGGCATTGCACTGCGCCACAGCCTGTTTAACCTGTTTGTCAAAATCCGGATTGCGCGCCATGCCGGGCAGGCTCTGCCATTCAATTGTGACAGGTTGTTTGCCTACGGATGAAAGATCGGAAAGGCCGATAAAATTCCATTCGGCGCTGGTGCGTACATCAATCAGCACAGAATCGCGCTCTTTTGACAACAGTTCCCAAGCCTGAATGGGATCAAGATCACCAGCATATCCCAGAGAGGAATTTTCTTCAGGCAACGGATGATTTGGTTCGGATGCGGTCATCTCTTCCTGAACGGGATTGAGGTTAATAACAAAGTAAAACGGCAAAAAAATATCGAATAAAAGTAAATCTTTATTTAATGCTTTGATCTGCCCAAATAATAGTCAATAATTGCCCAATCAGATAAGTATATCTGTTACATTTATTCAAATTTTCTATTATTTTATCTGTTGTTGTACGCGATGCTAACCAACCGTTCACAGTGTATCTAGGTCATTTTCCTTGTGCAATAGGTATTGGGAAATAAAATTTTTGTTTTAAGCAGATAATTGTCTTGACCTTGACGCCGTCATTTTGCAGGCGGAAAAATGCGGGCATGCGGGAAACCTGCAGACCTGTATAGACAAACCCTAAACCCCTAAATCCCATGTTGCAATTTTGATACATTCTGCCCCTTGTGGAGCCCAATCCAGGCTGGTTGCGCGCTTACAGGCGAAATCGTGTCATGTGATGATTTGATGAATTAATGGATCAGCCGCTCAATAAAGCAGTTGGCGCAAGCCAGGCATCAAGGCTGCGGCCATATGAGATGTAACAAGGATTAGGGCCTGAGAAGCATTGATTTTTCTGGGTTTTTTTTAGAACAAACCCATTCATCCACCATAAGGCCCCGCCTCATGCCGGATGGCTATTGCTGCGCTAGGCCCCTAAAGCGTTCACCCGGATAGTCAGGCGGGACACTTTGCGCGAAGCGGCGCGTTTCTTCAGGGCGCCTTTTTGCGCGCCCCGCATCAGCTCAGGCTCGACCACTTTCAAAGCCGCCTGCGCCGCTGCGCTATCGCCCTTTGAAATGGCGTCTTCGACTTGGCGGACAAAGCTGCGGACGCGGCTGCGGCGGGCCCCATTAACCACGGTTCGCGTGGCTGTCTGCCGGATACGCTTTTTTGCCTGCCTGTTATTCGCCATGTTGCTGTAAGCCCTGCATATGCCTGTTGAGAGGGGGCCTTATACCCCTGGTGCGAAGGCGGCTCAAGCGGAATCGCACTTGAGCGGCTGAAAATTAGCCGTCTCAGCCCTTTTTGACCGGCCATTCAGGCATATCGTGATCAGGATGCTGATAGTTTTCCAAATTGGCATGAAATTCCGCGCGACCAGCTAAAATGATTATGGCCAATGGTAGCCAGGGCCCCAAAAGAGGCTCCGAATGCCTTCTGGCATGAACGGCAGTGGCAAATTAATGGGTTTGCTGGCTCCGCATACAGCGCATAGCGCACCGCGCCGCACTGGCAGCCGCCAGTGTGAACAGGAATGTTTGTATCAGCCATAATCTCACCCTCGATAATACCGGCCTGATTGCGCAGCGCCTAAAAATCCTTCGCCACAGTCATCCACAGCTTCTCCGTATCCGGGCCGAACCCGTCCGCTTCATAGCCGGCGGCTTTTATTTCGCTGTAAACCCCGCGATACAGAATTGCCGCCGCCGCGTAATATTCCTGTCCGTAATCATGGCCGCCCTGCTGGGCGGAAAAATGATGCGCGCCGCCCCAGACGCGGAGCATGTCAAATGGCGCAATATCCGTCCGCTGATAATTCAGATCAGCCATCAGATCGCGTATGCCGCCGGGCGGAGTGGCGTTGAAGTTATCGGTAAAACCCTGAAATTTGTGCAATGTCGCCAGCGGTGTAGAAAAGCCGGTATTATTGCCGCTGCCAAGCACTTCATAGCCAATAGTCAGGCTGAGCGGCCCTTTTGAGAAGCTGGGCTGCAACAGATAATAGCCCGCATCATAATTGCCGCGATGATTGCCATAGTCTGATTGCCAGGCCGCCTCGGCGCTATATTTGAAGCTGATGCCATGCAGGTCAATGGCGCGGGCATCCCAGCGCACTCCGTAAGTCTGGCTCGACAGATCCTGCCGGTCATCAATATCGAACAGATAGCCATAGCCTGTCAGTTTTCCCGCCCGCCATCCCTGCCAGGCGGCGCTTATGACGTGACCGTCCATTTCCCAATCGCCAAAGGCGGATTCACGCCCGAAAATGCGGTTGGCGCGGCTGATATATTCATAGCGCAATTCGGTTTTGGGCATAGCGCGGTTGAGCAGCGACAGCGCGTCAAAGGTCTGCATGTTCTGGCGAAAGCCCGCATCGCCGATAAAGCGTTCATTGTCATGCACGATGCGCTGGCGGCCGAGAATGAAGGTGGTTTGCAGCGGCCCTTCATAGCGCAGCGCGGCCTGATTTAATTCGGCCGTGTCCGGATCGGCCACCAGCGGATAGGGCGATCCGCGTTCATTGCCATTATTGAACCGCTCCGTACCCAGATGAAATATATATTCATATTCGGCCAGCGCCGACAGGCCGCGATACAGACCGGTGGCATAGCCCGCACGGCTGCGCAAGCTATGTGCGGCGGCGTTACGCGGCAGATTTTCCTGATCCGCCAGCTCAGTCCGGTAGCGCAGATCCAGCCAGGCGCCGCCCCCGGTCAGGGCATCGGTAAATTCGCCCGCCTGAACGGATGCGATGCTGCTCAGGGCCATTATAGCAAGGGTAAACGCCCTGCACGCTAATTTCATTTGCGCTGGCTATTCATTTTGTGGGTGAATCATCGCCAAAGCATAGCATGAACAGGAAATGGGCAAATGTTGAATATGCACACACTTCGCGCCGCAGCCTTGATGGCGGGCCTCTGCCTGTCTGGCCCGGCGCTGGCGCAGGACGCGAGGCACGCCGGCAAGGTCGAACGGGTTAAAAATGACGTTACGGCACGGCCCTCACCGGCGGATCCCGCCCGGCCGCTGGACGTGGGCAATCCGGTGTTCCGCAATGAAATTTTACATACCGGGGCGCAGGCGCGCGCCGAATTGCGCCTCAGCGACGCCACCGCGCTGGTGATGGGCGAAAATGCCGAGGTCCGGCTCGATGAATTTGTGTATGACGGGGATGGTTCGGCCACCATCAATCTGGTGACGGGCGCATTGCGTTTTGTCAGCAGCGCCAAAGGGCATCCTGGCGCACTGACGATCAAAACGCCGGTCGCGACCATTGGCGTGCGTGGTACGGATTTCTGGGCCGGGCCGATTGACGGCGTCTATGGCGTGTTGTTGCTGACCGGCAAGGTCGAAGTTTCCAATGCGGCGGGCACGGTTACGCTGGATACGCCGCGCACCGGCACGCTGATCAGCGGCGCGGATATTGCGCCGGGTGACGCGGTTCCCTGGCCCGATGACCGGCGTGTGCGCGCGCTTTCCAAAACGGATTTCTGATCCGCGCCAAGGTGTATGATTATTCCGCCTGCTGGCGTTTTTGTTTCTCGCGCGCCACGATCACATCACGCAGGGTTGGACCATCGACATTAAAGCGCGGGTCGCCCGCTGGCGGAAAGCTGAACGCGCCATTGGCCCGCATGATCACGCCTTTGGGGCCAACCAGCCGCCCGCTGGCATAGCCGCGGCGCTTGGTCAGATGCACAAAATCGACGCGGCTTTCCACCCATTCGCCCAGCTGCGCCGCCGCGATAAAATCCACCGACAGGCTCATGGTGGGTGAAAAATTTCCATCCGGCTGCCGGGCGATAATGCCGACGATCAGCCCCAGATCCATGACCGTCATCAGCATGCCGCCATTGCACATTCCGGCGGGATTGGCGTGATGCGGCGCAACGCGAAAGCCCAGCACATATTGCCCTTCGCTTTCGCCCCAATAGACAGGCCCCGCGTGATGAATAAAGGTGGTCTTTCCAGGCAGTGGTTCAAACCCCGCCGGTATGTTTTCCGGATGCTCAGCCATTTTGCGCGCGGTGCCGCAGCAGATGGTCGGCCAGAACGCAGGCCATCATCGCCTCGCCCACCGGCACGGCGCGAATGCCGACACAGGGGTCATGGCGGCCCTTGGTAATGATGCTGGTATTTTTGCCGCCGGTGGTGACGGTATTCCGTGGACTGAGGATCGAACTGGTGGGCTTCACCGCAAAGCGCGCCACAATGTCCTGTCCGGTGGAAATGCCGCCCAATATGCCGCCCGCATGATTGGCCAGAAATTCCGGCGTCTTTTTGCCCATATTGCCTTTGGCGGCCACGCGCATTTCATCGGCATTTTCCTCGCCGGTCAGGCTGGCCGCCGCAAAGCCATCGCCGATCTCGACGCCCTTGACGGCATTGATGCTCATCAGCGCCTGCGCCAGATCGGCGTCCAGCTTGCCGTAAATTGGCGCGCCCAGCCCAACGGGAACGCCCGATGCCCGCACTTCTATCACCGCGCCGCAGGATGATCCCGCCTTGCGCACCCCATCCAGATATGTCTCCCATTGCGCCGCCGATTTTGCGTCCGGGCACCAGAACGGATTTTTTTCCGTCTCATTCCAGTTCCAGCGGGCGCGGTCAATTTTATGCGGCCCCATCTGCACCAGCGCGCCGCGAATTTTGATTTTCTTTCCGAGGATAATGCGCGCAATGGCGCCCGCCGCCACGCGCGCGGCGGTTTCGCGCGCCGATTGCCGTCCGCCGCCGCGATAATCGCGCACGCCATATTTCGCCAGATAGGTGTAATCGGCATGGCCGGGACGGAATTTGTCCATCACATCGCCATAATCTTTGGAACGCTGATCGGTATTTTCGATCAGCAGGCTGACCGGCGTGCCGGTGGTTTTGCCCTCGAAGGTGCCGGACAGGATTTTCACCAGATCGGCTTCGCGGCGCTGGGTGGTGAAGCGTGACTGGCCGGGGCGGCGCTTGTCCAGCCAGGCCTGAATATCGTCTTCGCTGAGCGCCAGACGCGGCGGCGCGCCATCCACCACACAGCCCAGCGCAGGGCCGTGGCTTTCCCCCCAAGTGGTGACGCGAAACAGATGCCCGAATGTGTTGTGCGACATTACTCGCCTTTGCCGCCCGCCATCGCCACGGCAATGTCCGGGGCGTTTTCGTCTTTCATGCCGATAATGTTGTAGCCGCAATCCACATGGCTTAATTCGCCGGTCACGCCGCTGCCCAGATCGCTGAGCAGGAACATGGCCGCCTTGCCCACTTCCTCGATGGTGACGTTACGCTTCAGCGGCGAGTTCAGTTCGTTCCATTTCAGAATATAGCGGAAATCGCCAATCGCGCTGGCGGCCAGCGTTTTGACCGGCCCGGCGGAAATGGCGTTCACGCGAATATTTTTGGCGCCCAGATCAGCCGCGAGGTAGCGCACGCTGGCTTCCAGCGCGGCCTTGGCGACGCCCATCACATTATAATGCGGCATCACCTTTTCCGCGCCGTAATAGGTCAGGGTCAGCAGGCTGCCGCCATTGGGCATCAGCCTTTCCGCGCGCTGCGTGACCGCGGTGAACGAATAGCAGGATATATTCATGCTCATGGCGAAATTTTCGGGCGAAGTATCGACATAGCGCCCCTTCAACTCCTCCTTGGCGGAATAGGCAATGGCATGCACCACGAAATCAAGCTGGCCCCATTCCCGGCGCAGGCTTTCAAACAGTTCATCCATGCTGGCGGCATCGGTCACATCGCAGGGCAGCACCAGCTTTGATCCCAGCGATTGCGCCAGCGGCGTCACCCGTTTGAGCAGCGCCTCACCCTGATAGGAAAAGGCCAGTTCCGCGCCATGCTCATGGCAAGTTTTTGCGATGCCCCAGGCCAGCGAGCGATCATTGGCGACCCCCATGATCAGGCCACGCTTGCCTTGCATCAGATTGCTGGTCTGCCCCATGATTTCCCCTGAGATTCGTTTGATATTGCTTGGCTGCATCCTACACCATCATTGCGCGGGGTCAATGTTCCGCGCGGGATAGAATAATACCGTTCA
The DNA here is from genome assembly GCA_023252275.1 of Alphaproteobacteria bacterium. GTDB lineage: Bacteria > Pseudomonadota > Alphaproteobacteria > UBA11222 > UBA11222 > UBA11222. Next base: position 14,949 of record JAHHGO010000002.1, on the reverse strand, counting down.
CAACCATATGACTTGCGCAGGGGGGGCGCTTTGACTATTTAGTCCGGTGAGTTGAGGGTAAAGCCGCGCGAGCAGTTTTTTATCGCATCATTTGGCGCTTATATGATTGAAGTCGACGCACTGGTTAAAAAATTCGGTCCGCTGATCACGGCGGTCGATGGCGTCAGTTTCACAGTGAATAAGGGCGAGGTGCTGGGCTTTCTCGGCCCCAATGGCGCGGGCAAATCCACCACCATGAAAATGATCACCGGCTTTCTGGCGCCCACTTCCGGCACGGCCCGGGTGCTGGGCCGGGATGTGACGATTGACCCGATCGGCGTCAAGCAAAGCCTGGGCTATCTGCCGGAAGGCGCGCCCGCCTATCCGGACATGACACCGCGCGAATTTCTGCTGTTCATTGCCGGGGTTCGCCGCCTGAGCGGGGCGGCGCGCGATCGCGCCATTGCGCAGACGGTGGAGCGCACCGGCCTTGCCGGCGTGATGGAACAGCCGATCGACACCCTCTCCAAAGGCTTCAAGCGCCGCGTCGGCCTGGCCCAGGCGATTTTGCACGATCCGCCGGTGCTGATCATGGATGAACCCACCGATGGGCTGGACCCCAACCAGAAACATACGGTGCGCCAGTTGATTGCCGAAATGGCGCCGCATAAGGCGATCATCATTTCCACCCATATACTGGAAGAAGTGGACGCCATCTGCACCCGCGCGATCATTATTGACCGCGGCCGCATCGTGGCCGACGCGACGCCCGCCGAGCTTGAAAAGCGCGGGCGGCTGGATGAAGTATTCCGGCAATTGACCACCGGCGATCTGCACGGGCATCACGCATGAACGGATTAATGCTGGTCTTAAAGCGCGAATTTATGGGCTATTTCGCCACGCCGCTGGCCTATATTTTTATTGTCATTTTCCTGTTTCTCACCGGGCTTACGACATTTTATATCGGCCAGTTTTTTGAGGCCGGCGAGGCCAGCCTGAAAAACTTCTTCTCATTTCATCCCTGGCTGTATCTGTTTTTAATCCCCGCCATCAGCATGCGCCTGTGGGCCGAGGAAACCAAATCCGGCACCATCGAGCTGCTATTGACCCTGCCCGTGCCGCTATGGGCCGTGGTGCTGGGAAAATATCTGGCCGCCTGGGGCTTTGCCATGGTGGCGCTGGCGCTGACCTTCCCGATCTGGATCACGGTCAATTATCTGGGCGATCCGGATAATGGGGTGATCCTGGCCAGCTATATCGGCAGCGCGCTGATGGCGGGCGCCTATCTGGCGATCGGCTCGGCCATTTCCGCCACCACCCGCAATCAGGTGATCGCCTTTGTGGTGACGGTTTCGGTGTGCTTCCTGTTCACGGTCAGCGGCCTGCCCATGGTGCTGGATTTCTTTTCCGCCTGGGCGCCAGAAGCGCTGCTGGCGGCGATTGCCTCATTCAGTTTCCTGACGCATTTCGACGCCATCACCAATGGCGTGATTGATCTGCGCGATGTGGTGTATTTCGCCTCGCTCACCGGTGCGTGGCTTTATGCCAATGCCGTGATCCTTGAAATGAAAAAGGCGGGATAGGCGGATGCAACGCAGCCTGCAAGCCCCGCTCGCTCTGGTTCTGACCGCCATTCTGTTTCTGGCGGTCAATGTGCTGTCCAACGCCACGCTTTATTCGGCGCGCTTTGATCTGACCCAGGACAGGCTTTATACACTCAGTCAGGGCACGCGCAATGTGCTGGCCAAACTGAACGAGCCGGTGCGGCTACAGTTTTTTTTCTCGGAACGGCTGGCCAAGAATGTGCCGGGCGCGCAGGTTTATGGCCAGCGGGTGCGTGACATGCTGAAGGAATTTGAGGCCAATTCCGGCGGCAATCTGCAACTTGAAATCATTGATCCGGAACCCTTCAGCGAGGCCGAAGAACGCGCCAGTAATCTGGGTATGCGGGGGCTTGGCGCCCAGAGCGGCGAGAAATTTTTTCTGGGCCTTGCCGCCGCCAATATGGTGGACGGGCAGGAGGTCATTCCCTTCTTCACCCAGGACCGGGAACAGTTTCTGGAATATGATCTGACGCAATTGATCAGCAAATTATCCACCATAAAAAAACCCAAAATCGGCGTCATTTCGGGCCTTCCGCTGGATATCGGCAAAGGCGGCATCGAGGCGCTGATGCGCGGCGAGATCAAGCCTTTCATGCTGTATCAGCAGATGCGCGAGACCTTTGATGTCGAAATGCTGACCGGGCAATTTGCCGGGATTGATGATGCGTTCAATGTGGTTCTGATCGTCCAGCCGAAAGAAATGGATGCGCTGACCCGCTACGCGATTGATCAATATGTATTGCGCGGCGGCCGTGTGATCGCCTTTACCGATCCGGTGTCCGAGGTTGGCAAGCCAATGTCCCGCTCGAAAAATCCGCTTACCGATCGCGATGCATTTTCGCCGTCCTCGTCCATGCCGGAACTGTATCGCGCCTGGGGCGTTGAGATGGATCCAAACTATATTGTCGCCGACCGCGCCTTCGGGCAGCGTGTCATGGTCGACAATCTGGGTGAACAGCAGGATACAACTTACGTTGCCTGGCTAGGCCTGCGCGAGGCCGCGCTACAACAGGGCGATCCGGTGACCGGCGAATTGAGCTATGTCACCATGGCGATGGCGGGGCATCTGAAAAAACTGCCGGACGCCACCACGCAATTCACGCCGCTGATCAGCAGCAGCACCGACGCGGCCCTGATTGAGGCCACGATGAAGCTGCGCCGCGCGCCCAATCCGATTGATCTGCTGCGCGGCTTTGAACCCAGCGGCGAACGCTATGTCATGGCGGCGCGCCTGTCAGGCGATGCGCCATCGGCCTTTCCCAATGGCGCGCCGCAACTGCCCGCCGACGCCAGCCCCGAACTGAGCGAAAGCTATAAGGCGCTGCGCCCGCATCTGACGAAATCGCAGCAGCCGATCAATGTCATCGCCATTGCCGACACAGATCTGTGGGACGATAATTGGTGGGTTGAGATCAGCGAATATCGCGGCGAGCGCGTGGCCGTGCCGACGGCGGACAATGCCAATCTGGTCATGGCGGCGATCGAAAATATGACCGGCTCCGGCGATCTGATTTCGCTGCGCAGCCGGTCTAAATCCACCCGTCCGTTTCTGGTTGTGCAGGAATTGATGCGCGCCGCCGAATCCCGTTATCTGGAAGAAGAAGAACGCCTGAAAACGGAATTGCAGGCAACGGAACAGCGCCTGGCGCAGATGGAGCGACCCGAAGCGGGTATGCCGAAACCCGATGGCGGGGCAGGCGAAAGCCTGGTGACGCCGGAACAGGAGGCCGAAATTCATCGCGCCCGCGAACAGATCGCCATGACCCGCAAGGCGTTGCGCAATGTGCAGCATTCCCTGCGCAGCGATGTCGAGGCGCTGGAAGACAGGCTGCGCTTTATCAATATCGCTTTGTCGCCATTTCTGGTTGGCGTGGCGGCGTTGCTGCTGGCGCAATTGCGCGAACAGCGGCGCAAGTCGCGCCGCGCCCAATGGCGCGGTAAAACATCCGCGCCAGCCGGGGGTGCGCAATGAAATCGCGGCAATTGACACTATTGGCGGCGCTGACCGGGCTGTTCGTGGCGGCGGCCTTTGTGGCGGTCATTTCGCGCCAGACCGCAAATCAGGCGCCATTTGCGCGCCAGGCTTTTTTCCCCGGGCTTGATCAGCAGATTGAATCCGTCAGCCAGGTTAAGGTGGAGACGGGGCAGGGGAATGTCCTTGTGATGCGCGACGCCAAGGGCGGCTGGATATTGCCCGAACGTGGCGGCTGGCCCGCCAATTTTGATGTGGTGCGCAAGGCCATTCTGGCGCTGGCGAAGCTGGAGGCGATCGAAAAGCGCACTGCGCTCGCGCAAAATCATGGCGTTCTGTTATTGGCCGCGCCGGATGACAAAAATGCGGCGCATAAAGGCAAGGGGATGCGCATCACTTTGTTTGATGCGGCCCAGAGACCGCTGGCGTCGCTGATTTTGGGCAAGGTGCAATCGCCGCCCAGCGGCACGCGCGCGGGCATCGCCTATGCGCGCCGCGATGGTGAGGCGCAGGTTTTTCTGGCGCAGGGCGATGTGAATATTCCGCCGCTGACTTCGGACTGGATCGACCGCGCGCTGTTTGATATTGCCGAACCGCGTATTGCCTCCGTCCGGATAGTGCCGCCCAGTGGTGCAGAATATGATATTCAGCGCGCTGATCCCGGGGCCGGTTTCGCCATCACTAAAATGCTCAAGGGAAAGGAACTGGTTCTTCCGGAACTGCCCGGCAATATCGCCAGGGCCATTGCGCTTCTGCCGCTGGATGATGCGATGCCGGCGGACAGGATTGATTTCAGTCAGGCGTTTCGCGCCGATTATAGGCTGTTCGATGGCCTGCTGCTGACCAGTTGGACGGTGATGCATGACGGGGCCCGCTGGACGCGTTTCGAGGCCAGCTTTGATCCCGCACAGGCCGAAGCCGCCGCCAAAGCCGGCCTCCTGGAAAAGCATCCGAAATTATTGAAACCCGATGCGGTTGAAAAACAGATCGCGGAGATCAATGCGCGCACCAAAGGCTGGGCGTTCATGTTGCCGGGCATGAAGTCCAGTGATCTGATGCGCGATTATTATGATCTGTTCAAAACGCCGGACCCGGTTAAAAAACCCGAAGATGAATCAGGCGTCCAGGCTGACCCGGAGTTTGGCCAGCCGTAATTATTACTGCCCCCCGCCTGCCGCGACAGGCGAGAAGGCCAGGCCGCCAGCCCTGCGGCTGCCCTGAAACACATGCAGCGCCGCCCCGGTGAAGATGTCGAACTGAATGATCTCACCGGAAAAATTATTCATGACAAAGGCGCTTAATCCGTCCGGCGCGGCCAGAATGCCAACCGGAATGGAAATCTGCGCCAGACGTTTTACATCGCTGAATCTGTCTTCCTCGCCACGCGGTTCAAGCGAGGCCGACGCCACGCTGCGGGTTGAAAACAGTTGCGTCTGCTCCAGAGACGCAGTGTCATAGACGGCAATATCGGCGGAAAGCGCATTCGACACCAGCGCAAAGCGCCCATTCGGCGTCAGCGCCACCCCCATGGGCAGATTGCCGGCATCCAGCTCGGCAATCAGCCGCAGATCGCCGCCATCCAGAACCTTTATGGAATCCTTGCCGCGATCAACCACCCACAGCCTTGCGCCATCCGACGAAATGGCAAGGCTCTGCGCCGCTGCGGATGTTTCGCTGATGGCGGTTTCCTTGCCGGTGGCCAGATCAATCTTGCGCACATGATCGCCCGCCGGATCGGCCAGAAAAACCGCCCGTCCGTCACGCGAAATAACGAACTGCCGCGGCGTGGCGGCCGTCGCGCCATAGCTGGCTTCGATCTGGCCCGTCTGCGCATCGACCTTCAGCAGCGACTTCGCGCCCTGAACGGCAACCAGCGCGCGCCGCCCGTCGGGCAACCACTGAATGGCCGATGGCCGCTGATGCGGCGCAACACTGATCGTGCTGCGCATCCGCCCGCTCATAATGTCGAGCAGTTGAAGCGTGTTGCCGGCAGCCGTTGCGCTGCCATAATTGCCGATCAGCGCAAGCTGCCCATTGGGGCTGACGGCAAGCATGCGTGGCCCTGCGCCGGTCGCCGCCGCGCCGCGGCGTTGCCCGGTTACGGTGTCGATAAAAACCACCTGACGATTATCAGGATCGCTGACCAGAAGGGTGGCGGCCTGCGCTGCGCCCGCCTGCAAGCCAAGCCAAAGCCCATAGAGCAGCGCAATCCTTGCAGGCAGCGCCATGCGTGGCTTTGGCATCATCAGGCCGCCGCCAGCTTCCGCAAAACATAATGCAATATGCCGCCATGGCGGAAATATTCCACTTCGTCGAGCGTATCAATCCGGCAGAGCAGTTGCACAGTTTGCGACTTGCCTCCGGAGCCGGTGATTGTCGCGCGCACATGCATTTTGGGTTTGATGCCCGCCGCCATGCCTTCAATGCTGATGGTTTCCTCGCCGGTAATGCCCAGGCTCTTGCGGGTGACGCCCGGCAGAAACTGCAACGGCAAAATCCCCATGCCGACAAGGTTTGAACGATGGATGCGCTCAAAGGATTCAGCAACCACCGCCTTGACGCCCAGCAGCGTGGGGCCCTTTGCCGCCCAGTCGCGCGAGGAGCCGGTGCCATATTCCTTGCCGGCGAAAATCACCAGCGGCACACCTTCTTTCTGATAGGCCATAGCCGCGTCATAAATCGAAACCGGCGTGCTGCCGGGCAAATGCCGGGTCACGCCGCCTTCGGTGCCGGGCAGCATTTCGTTCTTGATGCGGATATTGGCGAAGGTGCCGCGCATCATCACTTCATGATTGCCGCGCCGCGCCCCATAGGAATTGAAATCCAGCGGCGTTACCTTGTGCGCCGACAGATATTTTCCGGCCGGGCCGCTCAGCGCGATAGAACCTGCCGGGCTGATATGATCGGTCGTGATGGAATCGCCAAACACGCCCAGAACGCGCGCGCCCTTAATGTCGCTGAAACCGCCCGGGGTTTTTTTCATGGTGGTGAAATAAGGCGGGTTCTGCACATAGGTTGAGGATGAATTCCATTTATAGGTTTCACCCGCCGCAGGCTTGATCTTGCGCCAGTTCGCATCGCCCTTGAACACATCGGAATAGCGGTCGCGGAACAGTTTGGCGCTGATGCATTTTTTCATGACCGAGGCAATTTCCTTATTGCTCGGCCAGACATCCTTCAGATAGACCGGCTTGCCTTTTTTGTCCTTGCCAATCGGGTCTTTTGTCAGATTGATGGCCAGGTTGCCCGCAATGGCATAGGCCACCACCAGCGGCGGCGAGGCCAGATAATTGGCCTGCGTATCGGGATTGATACGCCCCTCGAAATTGCGGTTGCCGGACGAAACCGATCCGGCAATCAGATCGCCCGCCTTGACGGCGGCGGAAATGGGTTCGGCCAGCGGGCCGGAATTGCCGATACAGGTGGTGCAGCCATAGCCAACAAGATTAAAGCCAAGCTTGTCGAGATATTTCGACAGGCCCGCTTTGTTCAGATAATCCGTCACGACCTGTGATCCGGGCGCGAGCGAGGTTTTCACCCACGGCTTCACGCTCAGACCCAGCTCCAGCGCGTTGCGCGCCAGAAGTCCGGCGGCAATCAGCACGCCTGGATTGGAGGTGTTGGTGCAACTGGTGATCGCGGCGATCAACACATCGCCATGGCCGATATCATATTTGGACTTGGCAACGGGAACGCGCTTTGTTTCCTGGCCCTGCTTGCCATAATCCTTGGCCAGCGCCTGTAAAAATTCCGGCGCGATATTGGCGAGCGTAACCCGGTCCTGCGGACGGCGCGGCCCGGCCAGCGAAGGCTCAACGCTCGACATATCCAGTTCAAGCGAATCGGTGAATAGGGGATCAGGTGTGCGCGAGGTGCGCCACATGCCCTGCGCCTTGGCGTATTTTTCCACCATGGCAATCTGGGCCGCCTTGCGGCCGGTTGCTTTCAGATAGGCAATGGTTTCGCTGTCAATGGGAAAGAAGCCGCAGGTCGCGCCATATTCCGGCGCCATGTTGGAAATAGTGGCGCGGTCGGCCAGGCTCAATTCATCAAGGCCGGGGCCATAAAATTCGACAAATTTTTCAACCACGCCCTTTTTGCGCAGCATCTGGGTGATGGTCAGCACCAGATCGGTGGCGGTCATGCCTTCGCGCAATTTTCCGGTCAGCTTGAAGCCGATCACCTCGGGGATCAGCATGGATACGGGCTGCCCCAGCATGGCGGCTTCGGCCTCGATGCCGCCCACGCCCCAGCCCAATACGGCCAGACCATTGACCATTGTCGTGTGGCTGTCGGTGCCGACCAGCGTGTCGGGATAGGCGACCTCAACGGTCTTGCCGTTGCTGGTCTTGTCCTTTTTGGTCCATACGGTCTGCGCCAGATATTCCAGATTGACCTGATGGCAGATGCCGGTTCCTGGTGGCACCACCCGGAAATTGTCAAACGCATCCTGGCCCCAGCGCAAAAATTCATAGCGCTCAATATTGCGCTCATATTCGCGGGCCACATTCAGTTTGAACGCCTTGGCGTCGCCGGCATAATCGACCATCACCGAATGATCGATCACCAGATCAACCGGGGTCAGCGGATTGATCTTGCTGGCCTTGCCGCCCAGCGCGACCATGGCGTTGCGCATGGCCGCCAGATCCACCACCGCGGGCACGCCGGTAAAATCCTGCATCAGCACGCGCGCCGGGCGATAGGAAATTTCGCGATCGCTGCGGCGCTGTTTCAGCCAGCTTCCAATCGCCTTGATATCGTCCACCGAAACCGTGCGTCCATCTTCCCAGCGCAGCAGATTTTCCAGCAGCACCTTGAGCGAAAATGGCAGCCGGGAAATCGCCCCGATGCCAGCTTTTTCCGCCGCTTTCAGGCTGAAATAATCATAGCTTTTTGTGCCCACTTTCAGTTTGCGGCGGGTTTTCAGCGTATCCTGGCCAAATTCGGTCACGACGGAGCTCCCTTAAAATGCTGGGTGAATCGATACAAAATCTTAACTGCACTATAGTCGTTAGCCTGTATTTGCCAAGTGCTTGCAGCAGGTCTAATAGTCTTGTCACGAACTTTAGGAAATAAAATGCGCTTAGAGGGACGGGGGCTTGCCTGTGTGCGGGGCGAGCGGCAATTATTCTCAGGGGTCAATTTCACATTGTCCGCTGGCGGCATGATTTTTCTCAATGGCGCGAATGGCAGCGGCAAATCCAGCTTCCTGCGCCTGATGGCCGGGCTGCTGCGCCCCGCCGATGGAATGCTGCTGCTTGATGACAATGTGGTTGCGGATGACTGGCAGTCCCTGCAATCCCAGCTGCTCTATATCGGCCATCAGGATCCGGTCAAACCCGCCTTCAGCGCCGCTGAAAATCTGGTTTTCTGGATGGGGCTGGCGGGCCGGAATATTGAATATAAACGCGGCCGGGGCGGCGGGCTGGTGACGGATGGCACACATGACGCGCTGGCGGCGCTGGAGATTGCCGGACTGGCGGATATACCTTCGCGCCTGTTGTCGGCCGGACAAAAGCGCCGCCTCAATCTTGCGCGGCTGGTGGCGATCCCGCGCCCCTTATGGCTGCTGGACGAACCCTCTGTAAGTCTGGACGCGAGCGGAGAGCGTTTATTGGCAGCACTCATCGCACGGCATCGCGAATCGGGCGGGTTGGTCATTATGGCCAGCCACACGGATTTCGGAGTAAATCCAAGCCTGCATCTGCATTTCGGTTAGGAACGCATTATGACATTCCGCTCTCTGGTAATCCGGGACCTGGTGCTGGCGACGCGCATCGGCGGCGGCGGGGCTATGGCGGTTGGCTTTTTTGTTGTGGCGGCTGCGCTGTATCCGCTTGGCATAGGCCCTGAACTTGTTCTGTTGCGGCGGATTGCTCCCGGAATATTGTGGGTTTCCGCATTATTGTCCTGTCTGCTGTCGCTGGATCGCATGTTTCAGGCCGACGAAGAAGACGGCACGCTGGATCTTTTGATGCTGTCCTCTTTTTCACCCTCGGCGCTGGTGCTGACCAAGGTCTTTTCGCACTGGCTGACCACTGGCCTGCCGCTGATTATTGCCACCCCCTATGTGGCGATGACCTTCAATCTCGGATATGAAACCATGCTGACATTAATGCTGTCGATGCTACTGGGCACGCCGGCGCTAAGCCTTGTCGGGGCTGTAGGTGCGGCGCTGACGGTTGGCGTCCGGCGCGGCGGCATGCTGCTCAGCCTGTTGCTGTTGCCGCTTTATATTCCCGTACTGATTTTTGGCGCGGGCAGTGTCGAGGCAACGCTGTTTGGCATCGGCCCAGCGGCGCATTTGATTGTGCTGTTGGCGCTGTTGCTGGGTTCACTGGCTCTGTGCCCATATGCCGCCGCCGCCGCGCTGATGCAGCATGTCAGAAGCTAGGGTCTCATCTCTATGGTTTCAGCCGCCAGCCGGACTTCACCACCAGATAGCAGGTAAGCCACAGGATGGTTGCGGCCATGGCCGATACAGCCATGCCAAGCGCGATATTGCTATCGGCCACACCCGTAAAGCCATAGCGCATGCCATCGATCAGATAGAAAAATGGATTGAAGGAATTGATCATCTGAAACACGGGCGGCAACAGCGCCACGGAATAAAAACTGCCCGACAGGAACGACAATGGCAGAATGACGAAATTCGTCACCGAGGCCATATGGTCGAATTTCTCAGCCCAGATGCCGGACAGCAGCCCGCCCGCTGAAAGGCAGATGCTGGCCATTATTCCGAAATACACAGCCGCCCAGGGATGTGACGGCTGCCAGGATACAAAGGGCGACAGCGCAATCAGATTGGCCAGCGCCACGGCAATGCCCCGGCTTACACCGCCCATGATAACAGCGGCGGCAAGCTCGCCATCCGATAATGGCGGCATCAGAAGATCGACAATATTGCCCTGGATTTTTGCGCCCAGAATGGATGAAGCCGTATTGGCGAATGCGTTCTGTATGATCGCCACCATGATCAGCCCGGGGGCCAGAAATTCGGTGAATGGAATGCCATGCACCGCAGGCCGGCTGCCGCCGATGGCCAGCGCAAATATCGCAAAATATAAAAGCGTGGTGACGACCGGGGCCAGTATGGTTTGCAGATAAAGATTCGAAAATCGCCGGACCTCCTTGACATACAGGGTCCATACTCCGAGCCAGTTAACGCCCTGAATGCGCGCCGCGCCATAGGGGGGGATGCCGGCGGGATCAATCTTCTGATGCTTCATGGGCTTATGCCTATCCCAGCTTGCGGGCGTGACGCAAGCGGCCTGCGTCATTTTATGCACAGGAAATGATGAAATTGGGGCTTCCCGAAATACGTTTATCTTGTAGTTTGAAACTCGCATGCTACAATACCTAGTAGTTAACAGGTGTTTCTCCTTGGATTAGGGCTGTTAACAATCTTTGCAGTTGCGCGAAATGAAGGGGATATTATGGCCTGGACAGACGAACGCATTGCCCTCTTGACCAAGCTCTGGACGGACGGGCTGACAGCAAGTCAGATCGCCGCGGCGCTGGGTGAAGCCACCACACGAAACGCAGTAATTGGCAAAGCCCACCGTTTGGGCCTGTCGGGACGGCCATCTCCGGTCCGTTCTCCACGTCCTGCCCGCGCGGCAGCCTCGCGGCCTTCAAAGCCAAGGCCCCTGAACAGCGCGGGGCGAATTCCGCTGCTTGCAAAATCAGGCGATCCTTCGCGTCCGCGCCAGGTTGAACCGCAGTTGCGCGCCATCATTCCAATGGCGGAAATTCCATTGGGCCCCAGCGTTTCATTGCTGAAGGTCACCGATAAAATGTGCAAATGGCCGATCGGACATCCGGGCGATGAAGGCTTCAGATTTTGCGGCAGCTCGTCGCGCGATGGCAGCCCCTATTGCGAAGGCCATGCCCAGATGGCTTATCAGCCCATGCAGGCAAAACGCGATCGCCGGACGGGTTGACGCGCTTACCTGCTGTACCGGGTGAGGTTGTAAAACCGCCCGGTCAGCATGGCGGCTGAAATCAGGCTGGCGATCAGGATCGCCTCGACAAGGCCCATTGAGCCACGCTGCCATGTAAATGTCAGCAGCCAGCCTAAGGGAATCATAATCCCGGCATAGGATAGCAGATGCATGGCGGCGGGCGTCCACCCGTCGCCCATTCCGCGCAAGGCGTTGGACATGATGGCCTGTGCGCCATCGGCGATGATCAGCACCGCCGAAAATGCAATCAGCGGCGCGGCGGCAGCGATAAGGGCCTGTTCCGAACTGTAAAAGCCAGCAAGCTGCATTGGAAAATTCATATAAATCAGGCCCACAACGCCCAGCATGACACTGCTTACGCCCAGCCCGGTCCAGCCGGCGGATGCGACACCGCGCCAGTCCTGTGCGCCATGCGCCTGCCCGGCCCGCACGGCGGTTGCAGTTGCCAGGCCCATCGGAATCATGAAGGCCAGTGCAACCAGATTGAACAAAATCCCATAGGCCGCCAGCGGCACCACGCCTAAAATTCCCGCCATCAACGTCATGGCGTTAAAAGCGCCCGCCTCAATGGTGTTGCTGGCGCCCTGCGCATAGCCCAGCCGGCGCTGCGCGCGCCAGTTTGGCCAATCCCGCCACCAGCCCTTGAACAGGCGGACACGGATGGCGAATTTTTCATGATCCGCCATATGCCAGATATAAAGCACACTCAGGCCAAAGGCGGCGACACGCCCTATCGTGGTCGCCCATGCCGATCCGGCTGCGCCCATTTCAGGCAGGCCCAGGTTGCCGAACACAAACAGCCAGTTCAGGGCGATGTTCAGAATATTGGCAAACAGCATGATCATCATGCCGGGCATGGGGCGGCGGATACCTTCCAGAAAAAAGCTGCAGGCCATCTGCCCCAGAAAAAAAGGCGCGCCAAGGCCGAGTATGATTGCAATCCGCGCCCCTTCGCGGGCCAGATCCGAGTTCTGTCCGGAAAGTCGCAAAAAACGCTCCGACAGCAGCCCGATAATGGCGCAGGCCAGGCCGATCAGAACGGAATAGGGGATTGAGCGGCGCCATATCCGCCCGCATTCAGCAAAATTTCCCGCGCCATGCGCATTGGCGCTCATCACCAATGTTCCCATCAATATGCCGAAGCATGTCATGATGAGTGTCGAAATAACCGCATTGCCGATGGTCAGATAACCCAGATCGGCGACCCCATAGCGCCCGACAAACAAGGTGTCGGCAAACGCCATGGTCATGAAGCTGGCGCGCGACACAATGACCGGCAGCGCCAGCCGCAATAAATCGCGCGTCTGCGCCATCATATAGGAAAGGAATTGACGCGGCATGGCGCAATCTTCTCCGTCCACTGACGATATTTTGAATCAGCAGCGGGATGGACGCCGGTTGGCGCGCATCCCGCTATCTGTTGTATGAGGGTGGCTGCCCGGTTATGGCTGGGCCTGCGATTGACCGCGCTGCTGAATTTCCCCGCGCCGCCGCTCGATGGATTCTGAACTGACGGATTTGGCGGCGGCCTTGAAAATGCGCTGTTCGGTCTGCATTGCGGTGGCGAAATCCTGGCCGAATCCTTCATCAATCAGCTTTTTATAGGCGATCAGATTTTCCGGAATTGTTGAAAGCATATCCTGCGCCAGGGCGCGCGCGGCGGGCATCAACTCTTCCGGCGCGACGACGCGGTTGACCAGCCCCCATCTTTCGGCCTGTTCCGCCGGCAGGAAATTGCCGGTCAATGACAATTCCTTGGCGCGCGAAATGCCAATGGCGCGGGACAATTTCTGGCTCAATCCCCAGCCCGGCATGACGCCAACCCGCACATGCGTATCGGCAAACCGCGCCGTGCTGGATGCAATCAACACATCGCAGGCGAGCGCCAGCTCAAACCCGCCGGTGATCGCCGCGCCGTTAATCGCCCCGATAATCGGCCCCTGAAAGCGCGACAGGGATTTCACCACATTGCCGCCATCCAGAACGCCGCCAATCTGGCTTGCGCCGCTACCCAGTTCTTTCAGATCAAGGCCCGCGGAAAATGCGCGCCCTGCTCCTGTCAGAATCAACACCCGAACCGAAGGGTCCGCGCACAGCTTGTCTATCGCGCCGCTCAGCGCCACCCGCAATTCGCTCGACAGCGCATTCATGGCCTGCGGCCGGTTCAGGGTCAGCGTAGCAAGCCCGCCGGATACTTCAACAAGCAGTACAGGTTCGGAATTTGTGGACATTGCGGGCGCTCCTTGAAAAGATATGTAACGAATGCGGCAAGCATAACACTGCAACACAAAATTTGGGAGAGCCGATCATGGAAGCTTTGCAACAATTATCCAGCGGCCACGGGCTTATAGAAGGGCCATTGTTTGATCCCGCGCGCGGGTTGATTTTCACCGATGTCACCAATGGCGGCGCCTATTGCCTGGCGGCGGACGGCAAAATTTCTGTGGTTGTGCCACACCGCAAGGGCATGGGCGGCCTGGCCATGCATGTCTCGGGCGGCATGATCGTCAGCGGCCGCACCATTGCCTATAAGCCGCCGGGCGGCGGCGATACGGTCAATCTTATCCCCGACAATCCCCCAGGCGGCATTCTGGGGTTTAACGATCTTGTCACCGATGATGCAGGGCGCATATATGCAGGCTCTCTGGCGGGAAGCGCGCTGGCCGAGGAACGCCCCAAATCCGCTTTTCTGCATCTGGTTGATCTTGACGGCAGTCATCGTGTTGTGGGCAAGGATGTGCATCTGACCAACGGCCTTGGATTTTCGCTGGATGGAAAGCTGCTCTATCATTCCGATTCCGGGGTGAACGCCATCAAACTGTATGACGTGGCCGCCAATGGTGATCTGGGCCCGCCGCGCATATTCGTGACAACACGGAACGGCTCGCCGGATGGCCTTGCGGTGGCGTCTGATGGTTCGGTCTGGATTGCGCTGGCTTATGGCGGCGCCGTGCTGGGCTATGACACTGCGGGCAGGGAAATTGCGCGCATAGAGGTTCCCGCGCGGCTGGTGACTAGCCTGTGTTTTGGCGGCTCGGATTGGCGCGATCTTTATATTGTCACCGGGCCGGACCGGGAGGTTGAAGGCGGCAGCGGGTGTATTTACCGTACACGGATGAATATCGCGGGAAGGCCGCGTCCGCTCGCGCGCGTCAGGATTACATGATAAACATGCGCGCATATCTGCCGGCAATGGCTGTGGTGTGTTTGCTGGGTTCCGGGATGGCCGGCGCGGCGGAGACTGTATTCGTAAGGGATGCTGCTCAGTTAACCGCGGCGATCGCGGGGGCGCGCCCCGGCGCCACAATATTAATCGCGCCGGGGCGTTACGCCGTAAAGATGCGTTTTACCCCCATGAACTCCGGCACGCAGGGCGCGCCCGTGCTGGTTGCGTCGCGTGATGGCCCCGGCACTGTCGTGATTGACGGCG
>JAHHGO010000029.1 GCA_023252275.1 Alphaproteobacteria bacterium | reverse complement strand
CAACGGAAACCCCATGCAGGACCTGATCGACACCCTCGAAGCCGCCTTCGAGGCGCGCGCCGAAATCACCCCGGCCAACGTGAGCGCCACCGTGCGCGAGGCGGTGGAGCAGGCGCTGGCGCTGCTGGATGCCGGCACGGCGCGCGTGGCCGAGCCGACCGCCAGCGGCTGGCGCGTGAACGAGTGGCTGAAAAAAGCCGTGCTGCTGTCGTTCCGGATTGCCGACAACGCGGTCATGGACGGCGGCTACGGGCGCTTTTTCGACAAGGTGCCGACCAAGTTCGCGGATTTCGGCGCCACCGACTTCGCCGCCCAGGGCGCCCGCGTAGTGCCGCCGGCCACCGTGCGCCGCGGCGCCTACATCGCCCCCGGCGTGGTGCTGATGCCAAGCTACGTCAACATCGGCGCCTACGTGGACAGCGGCAGCATGGTCGACACCTGGGCCACGGTCGGCTCCTGCGCGCAGATCGGCAGGAACGTGCACCTGTCCGGCGGCGTCGGCATCGGCGGCGTGCTCGAACCGCTGCAGGCGGCGCCGACCATCATCGAGGACGACTGCTTCATCGGCGCCCGCTCGGAAGTGGTCGAAGGCGTGGTGGTGGAGCGCGGCGCGGTGCTGTCGATGGGCGTGTTCATCGGCCAGAGCACGAAGATCTACAACCGCGAAACCGGCGAGATTACGTACGGCCGCGTGCCGGCCGGGGCGGTGGTGGTGCCGGGCAACCTGCCGGCCGCCGACGGCAGCCACAGCCTGTACTGCGCCGTCATCGTCAAGCAGGTGGACCTGCAAACCCGCGCCAAGGTCGGCATCAACGCGCTGCTGCGCGGCGTGTGACCATCAGTCCCGCTCGCCAGCTGGCGGGACCGGCGCGTCAGCAACGGTTGCAAGCATGAAAATAATTATTGACCGGTTACACAAATAAACTGGCTAAGTGGGGAGAGTAAATGGATAGCGCAACTGGTTTGTCTGCTAGTCGGGCGAGCGCATCATTTTCCCCCGGCTACCGGCAATATGTGCTCGGCATTCTGGTCGTCGTCTATGTTTTCAATCTTATCGACAGGCAGATTTTGTCGATGCTGCTGGAGCCGATCAAGCAGGAACTCCAGCTTAGCGACACCCAATTGGGTATGCTTTCGGGAATTGCCTTTGCTGTTTTTTATACCACTTTTGGCATTCCGATTGCGCGCTATGCGGACAGAAGCTCGCGCGTCAGGGTGATTTCCTGGTCGCTTGCCGCCTGGAGCCTGATGACCGCCATATGTGGACTGGCGCAGAATTTCTGGCAGTTGATGCTGGGGCGCATTGGCGTGGCGATTGGCGAAGCAGGCGCCAGCCCGCCCTCTCATTCATTGATATCGGATTATTTCGCGCCGGCAAACCGGGCGACGGCGC
Organism: Alphaproteobacteria bacterium; assembly: GCA_023252275.1. Taxonomy (GTDB): domain Bacteria; phylum Pseudomonadota; class Alphaproteobacteria; order UBA11222; family UBA11222; genus UBA11222. The sequence continues at coordinate 21,154 of JAHHGO010000029.1, read as the reverse complement.
TGGGCATTTATTCGCTGGGCGCGCCGATCGGGGTGATGATCGGATTTCTGGCGGGCGGCTGGCTGGTGCATTTCTTTGATTGGCGCACTGCCTTCATTGTGGTGGGCCTGCCGGGCGTACTGATGGCGGTCATTGTGAGCAGGACAGTGAAAGAGCCGCCCCGCGGATTATCCGAGGGGGTTCAGTCCGTGCAGGAGCAAGCCCCGCTCAAGGAAGCCTTCCTGTATTTCTGGTCGCGTCCGTCTTTCCGGCATCTGACGCTGGCCGCAGGCCTGCACGCCTTCGCCAGCTACGGGCTGCTCACCTGGCTGCCGGCCTTTCTTGTCCGCAGCCACCAGATGGGCGCGGCGGAAATTGGCACCTATCTGGCGATGGTTTCAGGGATCGTCGGCGGCATTGGCACTTTTGCCGGCGGTTATATCTGCGACCGTTTCGGTCAGAATGACCGGCGCATGTATGTATGGATTCCGGCGCTCAGCCTGATCATCTTCATTCCGCTGGCTATATTATCGCTGCTGTCGGACACCAAGGAAGGCGCGTTATATTTCTATCTGATCCCCGCGCTGCTCAGTCCGATCTATCTGGGGCCGACATTTTCGGTGGTGCAGGGCATGGCGCAGCTGCGCATGCGCGCGATTGCGGCGGCGGGGCTGCTATTTGTCCTCAACCTGATCGGCATGGGTCTGGGCCCGATGCTGGTTGGCGTGTTAAGCGATTTTCTGAAGCCGCAATTAGGCGCCGAAGCGCTTCGCTATGCCCTGATTGTGGCGGTGACGATCAATCTGTGGTCGGCCTTGCATTACTATCTCGCGGCGAAAACCCTGCGCCAGGATTATGATTCCAATCCGGACCTTCAAAAAGCCGGGATAGGCGTAAATGGCGATTGAAACCCCGGAGCGGGCGACCTACACCCCCCGCTACCGGCAATATGTTCTGGGCATATTGCTGGTGGTCTATGTGTTCAATTTCATTGACCGGCAGATACTTTCGATCCTTCTGGAGCCGATCCGCAAGGATCTCATGCTTTCCGATACCCAGCTTGGCTTTTTGTCCGGTGTGGCGTTTGCGATTTTTTACGCCACCATGGGCATTCCCATTGCGCGGCTGGCGGATCGCTCTTCGCGCGTGAATGTGATCGCCTGGTCGCTTACCGCCTGGAGCGCGATGACGGCGATATGCGGCCTGGCGATGAATTTCTGGCAGTTGATGCTGGGCCGCATTGGCGTGGCGGTGGGCGAGGCGGGCGCCAGTCCGGCGTCGCATTCGCTGATTTCAGATTATTTTGCGCCCGAAACACGCGCATCGGCGATGGGCATTTACGCCATGGGCGTTCCCATTGGCACGCTGATCGGATTGCTGGCGGGCGGCTGGCTGGTGCATTTTTTCGACTGGCGCACAGCGTTCATTGTGGTCGGCCTGCCAGGCGTGCTGCTGGCCATTATTGTGCGCATGACCATAAAAGAACCGCCGCGCGGCAACAGCGAAGTGACCATGCGGGATCAGGAACCCGTACCGCTGAAAGAGGCGCTGAAATTTCTCTGGGCGCGGCCATCATTCCGCCATGTGGTGCTTGCGGTGGCGTTTCACGCCTTTGTCAGCTATGGCTATAATGGCTGGCTGCCGGCGTTTTTCGCCCGCTCCTATCAAATGAGCAGCGCCGAGATCGGAAGCTGGCTGGCCCCGCTGATTGGTATTTTTGCCGGGCTGGGAACATTTTCCGGCGGCTATATTTCAGACTATTTCGCCAAACGCGACCGGCGCTGGTATGTGTGGGTGCCGGGCGTTACGCTGATCATCAGCGTGCCGTTTTTCATTCTGGCGTTTATGTCCAATGACAAATACACGACGCTGGCGCTGCTGATTGTGCCGCTCTATTTCAACTATGTTTATATTGGCCCGACATTCGCCATGATTCAGGGGCTGGCTACGGTGCGCATGCGGGCAATCGCCTCGGCCATTTTGCTGTTTGTCATCAGCCTGATCGGCCTGGGCCTTGGGCCATTTCTGGTTGGCGTATTAAGTGATTTTCTGAAACCTGAATATGGCGAGGAATCGCTGCGTATCGCGCTGATGTTTGTGTTTCTGTTCAATATCTGGGCTGGCATACATTATTACATTGCAGGCCTGACGCTGCGCGAAGATCTGGATTCCAATCCCGATCTGCTGTTGGACTGACCGGGCTGCTACGGTCTGCATCCCAATATTTCAGGCAATAAAAAAGGCGTCCACACCGGACGCCTTTTTTGCTGGCCTTGTATCAGCCGGTAAAATTATTCTGCGGCGTTGAGCGACACGAACAAACCGCCCGTCTTGTTGATTTCCCGCAGGGCGCGAATGCCCTCATCGGCGATCTCATCGCCAATCATGCGGTCGCCCTCGACATGCAACTCTTCCATATCGACAAAGGCGGCATATTTCGGCGCGGTCCGGCTGGTGATCAGCCCCGCTTTCACCAGTGTTTTGATAAAGGTGCGGAACACGCTGGTGCTCTTGGAAAGGCTTTTGCGCTGCCTGGAGTTTTCCAGCGCCGTATTGACCTGATCATTGACCCAGCGCCAATCAAGGCCGAACTGCGCGTAAATATCCTGCTTCAGTTCCGGGCTGTTCAGATTGGACAGCAGGCGCTGAAACACTTCCCAGGCCCAGTCTTCAATCTTGATGCGTTCCTCTTCCGGCAGATGCGGAACCGTCTTGTCCGCCCAGATCTTGCCGAATTTGTGATGGAAGGCTTCGTCCGTCATGGTGAACTGAATCATGGTGCGCAGCACGGGGTCATTGGTGTTGCGGAAAATGCTGGCGAAGGTGCCCATCGCCATGCCTTCCAGCACCATCTGCATACCGACCAGTTTTTTCCAGACGATCGGCGTTGACACCAGTTCAGTCAGCAGGCCGCGCAGCACACCGCCGCAGGGGCGGATATGGCCAAAGCGTGACACCAGATAATTGGTGAACGCCGTTGCGTGGCGGGCTTCTTCGCGGCACTGGTTGGCGGCATATTCCTGCGCGCCGGGATCCAGCAGAATGTGGCACAGGCTGGCCGAAAGGTTCGTGGCCGCCTGTTCGCCATGCAGAATGCCGGACAGCATATGATGGTTGATCATATTTCCGAACTTTATCCGGTCGGCTGGCGCCACTTTGTCCACCACACCGCATTTGAATTCGATGATGGTGTCTTCCGGCATCACCAGTTCTTTGCTGATGTCAAACGGCACGCTGAAATCGACATATTTCGGGTCCATCGGATCCCAGAAATGGTCATGGGTCGCGGCGATAATTTTATCAAATGCGCTGGAACGTCTGCCATAGCGCTCCGGCGTCAGCATCGCCGGGAAATCATCGGGGGCCACAGCCTCATAGGCCGGATCGTAATTCAGGTTCAGATCTTTGCTCACGACGCACCTCCCTAAAGTTCTTGCTTATAGCGCCAGATCGTCTAACAGGAATTAGAAAATGTCAAGCTTTTGAAGCGGGCGTATTAGGATATATCTAAATGATGTAAAATCCTTATACGCCCGAACCCGTTAGCCTATTGCGGGGCGGTTCTAGCCCGCAGCCTTTCTGCCGCTGGCGATGACGTTTTTGGCGCTCAGTGATTCGATTTCGCCGTCGCTGAAGCCATATTCGCGCAGCACCTCGAGTGTGTGCTGGCCAAAGGCCGGCGTGTCACCGCGCGGCCGCGCGTCTTCGCCATCATGGAAGCGCACCGGCGTGGCGACGGATTTGTAGGTTTCGCCATTGCTGCGGGTGACATCGACAAAGGCGCCCGCGGCATGGGCCTGCGGATCAACGACGACTTGTGCGCTGGTTTGCACCGGCGCCCAGACCAGATCGGCGTCATCGAAAATTTTGCCCCATTGCTCCATGGTTTTTTTGGCAAACACCGCATCCAGCATGGCCACCAGCTCGGTCGCGTTCTTGCGCCGCCCCAGCGGGGTGGAGAAGCGTTCATCTTCGGCATATTGCTCAAGCCCGAGAACCTTCGCCAGTTCCGGCCAGTCCGCTTTCGTCTGGCGGGGCAGATAGGCAAACCACTGGCCATCACCCGCCTGGAAGAAATTGGTCAGTGGACTAAGCACCCGTTCACGCTGCGGCGTGGCGGCCAGCTTGCCAAAACGCAATTGCATGGCGTAATCCGAACTCATCATATAGATGCCGGTGCGCAACAGCGAGGTTTCCACCAGACGGCCCTTGCCGGTTTTCTCGCGTTCATACAGCGCGCCCATGATGCCGCCAAGCGTGGTCAGACCGGTCACATGATCGCCCGCCGCCGTGCGCAGCGGAAACGGATTGGCGCCTTCGGGCGTCATGGTCCGGCACGCTCCGGCGCGCGCCCAGAACGCCGCCATGTCAAAGCCGGGGCGGTCGCGTTCCTCGCCCGCCATGCCATAGCCCGACACGCTTGAATAAATCAGCCGCGGATTTTCGGCTTTCAGCGCTTCATAATCCAGCCCCGCGCGTTCCAGCGCGCCGGGGCGCGTATTGGTGATGAACACATCCGCATCGCGCACCAGACGTTTCAGAACCGCCACGCCTTCGGGCGTGGACGTGTCAACACAGATCGCCCGCTTGCCGCGATTGTCGAGATCGAACAGCGGATTGCCAAACGACGCCGCGTCTTTCACGGGGGTTGGGAACACCCGCCAGGGATCGCCCTTGGGGGATTCGATCTTGATTACATCCGCGCCCCAGTCGCGCATGATTCCGCCCGCGGAAGGGGCGGCGACATAGGTTGCCATTTCAATTACTTTTACGCCCTTGAGCATTGCGTGTTCCTCTTGTTTTTATGGGTTAGACGGGGCAGTCGGGGTCAAACACCGGCTGGCGTTTTTCGCGGTGCGAGGCGACGCCTTCGCGCGCATCCGGTCCGGCAAAACCCAGCATTTCATAGGCGGTGGACGCATCGAATGACGGCCCGGCCATGCGCAGCCAATTGTTCAGCGCTATCTTGGTGAAGCGGATCGCGCCCTGCGCGCCCTTGGCGAGATTGGCGGCAACGCGCAGCGCCTCACCCTGCAACTGGTCTTCCTCGACGCATTTGGAGACAAGGCCGATGCGTTCGGCTTCCTCGCCGTCCAGCGATTCACAGGTCAGCAGATAATATTTGGCCTTGGCCATGCCGCATAGCAGCGGCCAGATAATGGCCGCGTGATCGCCGCCCGCAACGCCAAGCCGCGTGTGGCCATCGACGATCTTGGCTTTTTTGGTGGTGATGGAAATATCCGACAGCAGCGCCGCCACCAGACCCGCGCCCACGGCCGGGCCGGTAATGGCGGAAACAATCGGCTTGTTGCAATTGATGATATTGTAAACCAGATTGCGGGCTTCCTTCCACACGGTCAGCAGCGCCTTGTGATCATCAATGATCTCCTCGATCATTTCAAAATCGCCGCCCGCGGAAAACGCCTTGCCCTCGCCGGTCAGGATCACCGCATTGATGCGCGGATCGCTGTCAATTTCCGGCCAGATATAGGTGATTTCACGGTGGCCGGTCTTGTCGAGCGCGTTCAGGCGCTCCGGCCGCGATATGGTGATGCGCAATACGCGCTCGGCCGGCCAGTCAAACTTCAGGCGCTGATATTTTTTTTCATCCAATGGCATCTTTGTCTCCCCTTTTTTTGATCAGAGTTTATTCAGAAACTGCACGACGGCTTCAGTGAAGACGTCATTCTTGTCGCCCGCCACCATATGCCCGGCGCCGGTGACATCGACAAATTCCATGTGCGGTATCACAGCCAGAAACGCCTGGGCGCTTTCCATCGTCACCAGGTCGCTGGCCTGACCGCGCACCAGCAGGGCGGGGCAGGTAATCTTGCGCGCGGCGTCCTCCAGCCGTTCCGGCCGGCGCGGGTCGCGCGGCCCGTTCGGGCCGGAAAAGAATTTGGGATCCCAATGCCAGTAATAACGGCCATCTTCGCGCAGCCGGAGGTTTTTGGCGAGGCCGGAGGTGTCCTTTGGCTTGGGCCGGTGCGGCAGATATTTGGCAATGGATTCCGCTGCCTCATCCAGGCTGGCAAAGCCTTCTATCATATTGGCGCTCATGAAGTTGCGGATGTTCTCGACCCCTGCTTCCGCAACGCGGGGGCTTATATCAACGAAAATGACAGCGGAAAAAATCGGATCTTCATGTTCACCTTCGGCCAGCAGCGACGAGATACCGCCCAGCGAGGCCCCAACCGCAACAGGGCGTTCGGCGAATGTGCGCGCCACCATGCGTAAATCCTCGGCATAGGCGTCAATGGCGTAATTCGCATCCGGGCACCAGGCGCTGTCGCCGTGACCGCGCAGGTCCAGGCACACCGCATGCCAGCCGCGTTCCGCAAGCTTTTTTGCCGTGCCGCCCCAGGCGTGGCGGGTTTGCCCGCCGCCATGGGCGAATATTACCGGCGGATTGCCGGGCGTTCCGTAGGAATCAGCGACCAGTTTCAGGCCGCCAAGCCCCTTGAATTCAATGAGGTCCGGTTTCATGATGTTCTCCGATAGGTGTTATGTTTTAACGAATGGCCGCAGTCTAACGTATCTGACGTAGATTGCGATAGGCCCGTGCGAGGGCGCAAAATCCCTCAATATCTATTTCTTCCGCCCGCGCCGTGGGGGTGATAGCAGCTGTTTCCAGCAGCAGGTTGGTGTCAACGCCTAACGGGGTCAGGCTGCGGCGCAGCATTTTGCGGCGCTGTCCAAATGCCGCCGCCGCCACTGTTTGCAGATCAGCCAGTTCGGCCCCGGCGCGCGGCGTGGCGCGCGGCGTAATCTGCACCACGGTCGAGGTGACCTTTGGCGCGGGCGTAAAGGCGCGCGGATCAATATCAAACAGCATATGCGCGTCGCAGCGCCATTGCGCCAGCACCGCCAGCCGTCCATAGGCTTTGCCGCCCGGTGGCGCGGTAATGCGTTCCGCCACTTCTTTCTGAAACATCAGGGTCAGGCTTTCCCAGACCGGCGGCCAGTGATCGGGGGTCAGCCATTTGATGAGCAGCGGCGTCGCCACATTATAGGGCAGATTGGCGATCAGCTTGATGGGAGGTTCGGCAAGGTCCGCAAGTTCAAAATCCAGCGCATCGCCTTCGATTATCTGAAGACGGCCGGGATAGGCTGCGGCAATATCGCCAAGCGCGGCCAGACAGCGCTGGTCTTTTTCAATGGCGACTATCCGCCTTGCGCCATGCTGTAAAAGCGCCCGCGTCAGACCGCCCGGTCCGGGGCCGACCTCGACCGCGGTGCAATTTTCCAGCGGCCCTGCGGACCGGGCAATGCGTCCGGTCAGGTTAAGATCCAGCAGAAAATTCTGGCCAAGCGATTTGCGCGCGCGCAGCCCATGCTGCGCGATGACATCACGCAAGGGCGGCAGCAGATCAGCCGTCATAACGGCTGCGGGCAATGTCACGGGCCATATGAATGGCGGCGATCAGGCTGGCGGGATTGGCAACGCCCTGACCTGCAATATCCAGCGCCACGCCATGATCGGGCGAAGTGCGCACAATATCCAGCCCCAGCGTCACATTCACGCCACGCGCAAAATCGATGGTCTTTAGCGGTATCAGCGCCTGATCGTGATACATGCAGATGACGCAATCAAAACGGCGGCGCGCCCCGGCGTGAAACAGCGTGTCGGCGGGAAACGGCCCCTGCGCGTTAATGCCAATGCCCATCAAATCCGCAACCGCGGGCGCGATGATCTCGATTTCCTCGCGGCCCAGCGCGCCCTGCTCGCCGGCATGCGGATTAAGTGCCGCAATGGCAAGCCTGGGGACGGCAATGCCAAAATCCCCGGCCAGCGCCGCCGCCACTGTCCGCGCGGTTTCTATAATCCGTGTACGGTCTATTTGTGCAGCCGCCTGCGCCAGCGGCAGATGCACGGTAACCGGCGCAACACGCAGACCTGGGTCTTTTCCCGATGCCGGGCAGGCCAGCAGCATGACAGGCGGTTTGGTTGCGCCGGTTAGTTCCGCCAGAAATTCGGTATGTCCCGGATGGCTGAAGCCGGCGCCATACAGCACGGCTTTTTCTATCGGATTGGTGACAAGGGCGCTGATCGCGCCATGTTTAGCCAGTTTTACACCGACGCGAATGGCGGCCAGAACGGCTTCGGCATTGCCGGCGTCAGGCTTGCCGGGAAGGGCTGCTTTCGCCAGACGCAATGGCAATACCGGCAGGGCAAGTTTGAAGCGCGCCGCGCATTCACTGGGAGCTGTGATTTCCCGGATGGCGGCCTGCGGATCAATTGCCGCCAGCCAGTGCGGATCGCCGATCACAAAAAAGGGCGGTAATTTGTATTTTTTACGTTCCAGCCAGGCCTTGATTGCGATCTCGCCGCCGATGCCAGCCGGTTCGCCCATTGTCAGGGCGATGGGATTTCGGGCCCTTAGCGAGGCCGGGGCGATCAGCGGAACTCCACAACCGCGTCGCGGCGCAGATCTCGCAGATAACGCCGTGCGCGCAGGGCCAGCGCTTCCTGATTAAGGCGTGCCTCAACCACATCGCGCGGCGGCAGCTTGGATTTGAATTCTTCCCGGCTGCACACCATGACCCGATGCACGCCCTGCGGAGAAAGCAAAGGCGGGCTAAGCACGCCAATGTCTATTTTCTCGGTGGTTTCACGAAACAGATGCGGCACGTCGGCCAGCATCATTTTCCCGCCATCGCCAAGCACACTCTTGCCAAGATCCTTGATGGTTTGCAGGAAACTCTCGCAGGTGACGCCGGGTTGCAGAGCGTTCTGCGATCTGGCAATGGCGGCGGCGGCCATCGGGTGCGCCGGGGTGGGATTGGGAACGGTTATCCGTTTATCCGGCTGCGTCTCATCCACGTAAGGGAACATCACCTGACGGACATCGACCTCTATTCCCGACAGGCCAACCGCGGAGGCTGAGCGCTTGTCGCGCAGAAGCAGAATATAATATCCACCGCCAGCCCGCAACGGCTCGGAGACATCGCCGGGAGAAAGGGAGGCAAGGCTTTTGTCCAGTTCGGCGCTGAGCTGGCCTTCCGGCACCCACCCCAGATCGCCGCCGCTTCCGGCCGTCGAGGCCTGGCTGAACTGGCGGGCAACGGCGTTAAACGGCGCGCCCTGCTGTAATTGCTCGACCAGCCGCAAGGCGCCGCGGTTCACTTCTTCCTCATCATCGGGAGATTCCACGCCCAGAAATATTTCGGCAACCAGAAATTCCGTCCGGCCGGCATTTGCCTGCATCCGCGCCAGAACCTCATCGACCTGCTCATCCCCCGGCGAGACGCGGGAAAGGAATTTTTTGCGGACCAGATCCGACCAGGCGATTTCCGCCTTGATCTGGGCTGTGAGCGAATCCATGCTGACGCCGCTTTTTTCCAGCGTTTCACGCAGCTGATCGGTGGTCATATTATTCTGTTCGGCGATGCCGCTCAGAGTTTCCTCGACATCTTTCGGATCGGCTTCGATCTCAAGGCGCTTGGCCTCCTGCATCTGTAATCTTTCATCAATCAGGGTGCGCAATACCTGCTCGCGCAGCCGCTTGCCCGCTTCACCCGTTCCATCGACGCCCGTCGATGACACGATCAGCGCCACCCGTTGCTCCAGATCATAGGCGGAGACAACTTCATCATTGACGACGGCGGCAATGCCCTGCGCTTCTTGCGTCAGGGCTGAATTTACCGGCCCGGCCATTAGCAGGCCCGCACAGATCGCTCCGGCAAGCCGGATGGCCCGATTCCTCATTCGATTGCCCTTGCTGGTTATAGCCATGATTCCTATTGGACTGACGATGTTGAGTGATGGTTTACCTAAAATCAGCCCTTTGCGCCACCGGGAATATGGCCGCAGGTCTATCCAAGATTTAGCAGGCTGATTTTGAAATTAATCGAGCTTGAAGGTTCAATGTCGCGGTCTCTGGTGTAACGCCGGTCATAGATAAGGCCAAATATCAGGCATTCATCCCGGTAAAAAATCCCGGCATTGCTGCCGATGGTCGAGTTCTGGCCGAGTTCGCGGCGGGTAAAGGCCGTGGCTGACCAGTTTTCATTGAATTGCGCCGCCATCGAGAGAGCTATTTCCTCGCGGCTTTCCTGTCCGGTTTCACTCAGTTCGCGCGCCAGGCGCACATAGCCCAGACCCAGCCGCAACTGGCTGGGGCCCGCGTTCAGGTCCACCTCACTGCGCCGGTAGCCCAGATCCTGACGGTCCAGTCTGAAACGGTGCAGCAGTTCAAACCAGGGTGAGGGGCTGAGGCCAATGCTGCCGACATAATCCGAGCGTTCGTCATTCAGGCCGGATTCAGGCGTGAAGGTAGAATCCTGCTTTACACGCCAAACCTGCCCAAGCAGCACATTGGCATAGCCGCCCTTGTCGTGATAGGCGCCCCAACGCATGCCGATATTGGCGCGCGGTCCGCCTTCCCAGCGGTCATGCCCTGGAAACCGGGTTGGCCGGAACAGGTTTGTGCTGTCAAATTCAAAGCTTCCGCTGTCTTCATTGGGTATATCGTCAGGATTGCCGCCATAGGGGCTGACGATCATCTGCGCTATTGGCTCGATAACCTGACTGAAATATTGCGCATGATTGGCCATTGGCAAACGCCATTCCACACCAGCCTGCGGCAGAACCCGCCCGGTCAGATCGTTCCTGTCTTTGCGGATGGCTATGTCGTCTATGAAATAGGCGTCGCCGCGCAGATCGGTGAACAGGGAATAGATTTCGCCCAGACTGGAAACATAATTACGCTGCCAGCCGGCGGTCATGGATATGCGGTGTGAATCCTGCCCGTCACGCCGGCGCAGCACCAGCGCATTCGCGTCCAACGAGTAACGTCCGCCCGCGCTGTCCGGCATGGTTTTGCCGCTAAATTGCAGCAGTGGCAAGATCATCGGGGTCAGGCCGGGATCATCGTCCTGATTGAGGCCCTGAAACATCAGAAAATCCACGCTGCCAAAATCCCGGCCCGATTTGTGTTCGGTAAACACCCGGCTTGTCAGCGTATCGATACTGGTCAGATCATAGCGCGACAGATAGGTGTCATCCGTGGTGCGCTCAATGTCAAAACCCCACAGATCATTCGGGCTGACGGCATAACGGCCACGGCTGAAAATATGTCCGCGCGATGCTGTATTGCCGGTTTTGTTGCTGTTGGCGTCACGCTCATCGACACGGGTAAAACTGCCATCCAGTTCAAAGCGTCCGCGCCGGGAACGCTCCTCATACATGGCTTTCATCACCGTTCCCTCGCGGCTGGTGTAAAGCGGCGACAAAATCAGCTCACGCGATGGGGACAGGGCCCAGTAATAAGGCACTTCGATTTTGCGCCCGAGTTCCGACGAATTACCCACATTGGGGGTCAGAAAACCCGATTCCCGTTTCACCGATGGATCGGCGTGCGAAAAATAGGGCGTGTACAGCACCGGCACGCCAAAGGCGTCCAGGAACGCATTATGATAGGTGATGCGTTTGGCCTGTTTGTCATGGCGGACGGTTTTTGCGCGGATCTGCCAGGCGGGGGTTCGCTCGCCCTTTTCCGGACAGAGTTTACAGGGGCTGTAAACGGCCTGATTCAGTTCGGTCAGATTCTCGCCGCGCCGGACCGCGCTGGTCGCCGCCATGGCGGAATTATCGGCCATGCGCATGCCGATGCCGCGCACCACGCCATCGCGCAGATCATCCTTTAATTGCGCCTGGTCCGCAAACAAGGTGGCGCCATCGGGATCGGTCAGCACCACATTGCCATTTGCCGTGACAATGCCGGTCGTCTGATTATAGCTGACGCGATCAGCGAACAGCAGGCGCTGGCCATAGGCCGCCTCGACATTTCCCCTGGCCGTGATTGTGTCGCTGGTCTGGTCATAAGACAGATCATCGGCCTGAAACAGAATGGCCTGCTCGGAGCGGATCGCCTGTTGCGCATAGGCCGGCTGCGTATGAACCCACGTCACCGCGATCAATGCTGTTGTCAGCATTGCGCGGGCCATAAAATTTTTCACGCCATCTCGCGGACACAAACGCATCCTATCCGTCCTCAAGATGCAGCATCAAGCTCACGCCCAGCAGTATGCTGATCCCCGCGGGGGTCCAGGCCGAAAGCAGCACAGGCAGACTGCCGGCGCGTCCCAGCGCCAGCGCCAGATCGGTCAGAAAATATAAAATAAAACCGGTTGCCAGCGTTCCCAAAACGGTCATGGCGATGCCGCTGCGCGTCGAGGCGCGAAACGCAAATGTCGCCGCGATCAGGATCATGGCGCATAGCAATAGCGGCATGGCCAGAAGGGAATGCCAATGCAGCCGGTGCCGCACAGCGCTAAAGCCTGCAGCTTCCAGAACGTCGATGAATTCAGGCAGATCCCAGAATGACAGGGTTTCCGGCGAAGCAAAACTGTCCTGTATGCGCTCTCGTGTCAGCGTTGTGGCCAATTGTTCGCTGGCCACGAAATGCGGCGGCATGTTGGGCGCGGTGCGCGTGGCATTCGAAATTTCCCAATATCCGTCCCGCAATATGGCCTGCTCCGCATCAATCCTTCCAACGAATTTATCGCTGCCTTCATAAAGAAAGAAGATCACGTCCTGCAATTCCATGCCCTGATTGGATGTCCGCAAGGCGTGAATTACCGATTGGCCGCGGGCGTCCGATTGCCGCAGCCATAGGCCCGATGGAGAGACGGCAAGCAGGCTGTCGCCGCCACGCAGATATTTTGCCTCAAGCTGTTCAAACCGTGCGGTGAAAGATGCTGAAATCGGATTATAGGTGGTCACGACAATTATCCCGGCAATCAGGGCTAACGCAATGCCAGGAACCAGAAATTGCCATACGGACACGCCAGATGCGCGAACGACGACCAGCTCATGATTGCGGCCCAGCCGGATATAGCTCCATAACGCGCCAAACAATACGGAAAACGGCAAGGCGCGCTCCAGAAGAGCAGGCAGCTGGAATGCGCCCATCAGGATCAGTGTGCTGAAACCCACGCCGGCAATTCCCGAACTGCGGCGCATCAGCTCCACCAGATCCCCAAGAAATATAAGGGCCAAGAACAGCGCTGTCACAGCACCGACGCCCGCCAGAATTTGCAGGCCGAAATAACGCGAAAGGGTCCAGGAAAGCCGCATGCCTTTAACCCGCCTGCCGGCGCAAGCCGGTGAAAAATCTGGCGCGCAGCGCGCCCAGCAGGTTTTGCCCATTATCAGTCAGCAGATACAGGCTGGCCACCAACGCGCATAATGGCCAGAGATAAACGGCGGGAATGATAAGCGGATCTTTTTCCACAAAATTTTCCAGCCCAAGCCCTGTAAGGCGCACTGCAATCGCCACAGTCAGGGCTGTCGCCGGCCGCCAGAATTGCGCGCGGCGGCTGAACTGGCCGGATATCATCGCCACCAGCGCAATAGCGGCAAAGCTTAGCGCATATAGCGGCGAGGACAGGCGGCGATGCGCCTCGGCGCGAAACTCGCTGATATGCGTCTGATCGCCCAGCGACTGATCGGGAAAAAACAGCTCTGTCAGAAAGCGTTCCTCGGGTTCTTTCCAGCGCTGGCCATGTCCCGGCATGAATTCGCTCAGGTCATAGACATAGCGTTCGAAATAGAGCAGCGAAAGGCTGCGGCCGGTTTCGCCATTTTGGGCGGTGCGGCGCTGGACATTGCCGTTCTGCATGATCAGGCGCGGTCCCGCGTCCGTTTTCACCAGCGCGCCGCGTTCCGCCATATAGGTGATGGGATTATTCAGATCGCGATTATCATGCACCAAAATGCCGCGCATATCCCCGCTGGGTTCGCGGTCGCGGATATATACGGTCAGCCCTCGCATTGGAGTGGAAAAAGCGCCTTCTTTCAGCATGGTTGCGGCCAGATCGGCGCGAATTTCCATCACCTGATCCTTCAGTCTTGTATTGGCCGCCGGCATCAGCAGCAGATTGATCAGATAGACGCCCGCCATGACGATCAGTGCAACGATCAGCAGCGGGCGGACAAGCCCCCATATGCTGAGCCCGCTAGCCGATAGCACCACCAGTTCATGATCGGTGGAGAGACGGTTCAGGGCATACAGCACCGCGCAGAAAAACGCGACAGGCAGGGTCAGGGACAGAACCGATGGAATCACCAGCCCCGCAAAGCCGATATAGGTCAGCCCGGATTGCCCCTTTGTAATGATCACATCCAGCAGCCGCAGCGATTGCGTCAGCCAGATGACCCCCGTCAAACTGAATGTGAAGAAGCCCAAAGGTCCTGCTATCTGCGAGATGATATATCTGTTTATGGCAGGCATGCTGCTCCAGGTGAATCGCGTTGCGGTTCCGCCAGGCAGAATCGCTGATTGGGGCCGCCCGCGCAAGCCATCGCAGATTTATTACACCGGATGCCCCTCCGCTGTGCATTCTAGAGCAATAGCTGATTGGATAAAACCAGATGGTTTTATCCAATTGCATGCCGCGCTCAGGTGCAATTTCCGGGATTGGATATATTTCTTGCAAACGGATATGCTATGCGGATCCACAACGGGCTAATGTGAATAGGCTGCTATCGCAGCCATGAGGGGTTGAACGATCATGAATATCAGTTTTTCCGGCATTGTGCCGCCGCAAAGCGGGGCTTTGGTTGTTGGGGCGATCGATGGCGGCGCCCTTAGCAAAACAGCCCAGGAAGTGGACAAGAAGTGCGGCGGCGCCATCAGCCGCGCCATCAAGGCCGGGCGTTTTGAGGGAAAATCCGAACAGGTGCTGGAATTATTGTCGCCGGCGGGGCTTGGCGTCAGCCGTGTGCTGGTTGTGGGATTGGGCAAGCCTGCCGAATTCAGCGCGCTGAGCGCCGAAAAACTGGGCGCGCTGATCTTCGACCGGCTGTCCATGAGCGGTGAAAAACAGGTCAGCGCCGCGATTGACGAGATTGCCAAATGTCCGCTGAAATCCGAGATTGTGGCTGCTCATCTGGCGGCGGGTGTGCGTTCGCGGTCTTACCGCTTTGATAAATATCGCACGCGGCTGAAAGACAGCGACAAGCCAAGCCTGACAAAAATCACCCTGATGTGCGCCAAAATGGCTCCCGCCAAGGCCGCCTTTGCCCGGCTGGATCATGTTCTGAATGGCGTTTTTGCCGCCCGGGATCTGGTCAATGACCCCGCCAACGACCTTTATCCGGCGGAATTCGCCAGACGGGCAAAAGCGCTGGGCAAACTGGGCCTTAAGGTGGAGGTGCTGAACGAAGCGGCGATGAAAAAGCTCGGTATGGGGGCGCTGCTGGCGGTGGGGCAGGGCAGTTCAAAGGAAAGCCAGCTTATTATTTTGCACTGGAAGGGCGCGCCCCGATCTAAAAAGCCGCCACTGGCGCTGGTTGGCAAAGGCGTGTGTTTTGACAGTGGCGGCATATCGCTGAAGCCGGGTGCGGGCATGGGCGATATGAAAGGCGATATGGGCGGGGCAGCCGCCGTGTTTGGCGCGATGGCCGCGCTGGCGGGCCGCAAGGCCAAAGCCAATGTGATCGGCGTTCTGGCCTGCGTTGAAAATATGCCCGGGCCGGATGCGCAACGCCCGGGCGATATTATCACATCCATGTCCGGGCAGACGATCGAGGTGCTGAACACCGATGCCGAAGGCCGCCTCATTCTGGCGGACGCCATGACCTATGTGCAGCGCAAGCACAAGCCCTGCGCGGTGATTGATCTGGCGACGCTGACCGGGGCCATCACCATTGCGCTGGGTGATGTGCATGCGGGCCTGTTCAGCAATAATGACGCCCTGTCAGGCCAGATTGACAAGGCCGGCAAGGCGGTGGGCGAAACCGTGTGGCGCATGCCCATGGGCAGCCAGTATGACAGCAAAATTAAATCCAAATTCGCCGACATGCAGAATATTGCCAGTGCGGCGGGCGCAGGATCGATTACGGCGGCGCAATTTCTGCAGCGCTTTATCGAAAAAGATACGCCCTGGGCGCATCTGGATATTGCGGGCGTAGCATGGACAGGCGATGCAAAACCAAGCTGGGGCAGCGGCTATGGCGTAAAGCTGCTGGATCGTCTGGTGGCGGATCATTACGAGGAATAATGGCGCGGCGGTGACAGAGGTCTGGTTCTATCATCTGCAAAGCCGTCCGCTAGAGGCGGTGCTGCCGGTTTTGCTGGAGCGCTGCATCGCGCGCGGCTGGCGCAGCCTGATATTGGCCGGATCGAGGGAGCGCGCCCTGGCGCTGGATGCGCATCTATGGACCTGGCGCGATGACAGTTTCCTGCCGCATGGCCAGCTAAGCGAACCGCATGCCGAAATGCAGCCGATCCTGCTGGCGGCGGCGCCGGACGCCATTGCGGTTGCGCCGAATTCGGCGAATGTGCTGTTTCTGGTGGACGGGGCGGCCAGTGATCAATTGGCGCAATATGACCGCTGCGTCGATCTGTTCGATGGCAATGACCCCGCGGCGACGGAAGCCGCGCGCGGCCGGTATCGTCAGGCCCGCGATGCGGGCTTTGACGTTACCTATTGGCAGCAGGACGCCAACGGCGTCTGGGAAAAACGCGGTTAGGGCAATCTGCATTAAGTTCGAGCCATGAGGCTCGAACTTAATGCAGAAAATTGCCCTATGTTTTAATGTGTTAGAGCAGCTTTCCGCGATCAAGTGGGGTCACGAAGTGACTCCACTTGATCGCGGGCTGCTCTAGTGCGAGCGCACGACGCGGCCGGGGCGCGCGCCGGTGTCCACGCCGTTGCGCTGAATGGCGACGCCCGCCACATAAGTCGCTTCATATCCATCGGCGCGCTGCATCAGGCGCTTGCCATTGGCGGGCAGATCGCACACCACTTGCGGCGCCAGAATTTTCAGACGCGACAGATCGATCAGATTAATATCGGCGCGCTGCCCCGCCTTCAGTTCGCCGCGATCGCGGATGCCGTTGCTGCGCGCAGTGTCGCTGGTTTGCTTCTTCACCACCCATTCCAGGGGCAGACGGCCATGTTTGCGGTCGCGCGCCCAATGCGTCAGCATGAAAGTCGGCACGCCCGCATCGACGATAAGGCTGCAATGCGCGCCGCCATCGCTGCCGCCCAGCAGTGAGAGCGGATGCAGCAGCATTTCGCGCGTCCTGTCGAGATTGCCATCGCCATAGCCCGCCGCCGCATAGAACAAAAACGCCTCGCCATTGCCCTCCAGCATGAGGTCATAGGCGACCTCGGCGGGGCTGCGTCCGGTGCGTTCCGCAATGGCGGTAAGGCTCTGGCCCGGATCGGGTTCGTAATTGGGTTCCGCGCCCAGCGCATAGGTCAGCTTCCAGGGATTGGCGAAAAGCCGCGACCAGGCCGTGATTGCCGGGTCTTTGTCGGCCAGAATGCGGGCCTTCACTTGCGGGTTGCGCAGCGCCGCAAGCCGTTCCGGCTGCGGCAGTTTTTTCAGTTCGATAAAGCTCGGAAACCGCGCGAACGGATTTTCGCTTTCAAAGCTGAACAGCATGCCGACGGGCCGCCCGGAAATTTGCGGCAGAAGCTGCGCGCCCTGCCGGTTCGCTTCCTCGGCCATGGTGAACGATTTGAGCGAGGAAGAGGTGGTCAGGAATGTCAGCGGCCGGCCCGATGCGATGGACAGCCGTTTCATCATTTCCATTTCGGATGAAAACGGGGTCACGTCGGACGGCACGACGCCCGATGGAATAACCTCGATAATGCCCTTGCCGGACTCTCCAATCGCCCGCGCAATCGCCATCAGTTCGGCTTCCTTGGCGAAGGTGCCGGGAATCGGCACCCCTTGCGGCGTCAGATGAATGCCCGTGCGCGATGTCGAAAAGCCGAGCGCGCCCGCATCCATCGCCGCGCGCATGATTTTGGCCATCTGCGCGGTTTCATCCTCCGTGGGGTCGGCGTCATCGGCGCCGCGCGCGCCCATCACATAGGTGCGCAGCGCGCAATGCCCAAGATAGGAGCCGACATTGACGGCGCGCGGCATGCGGTCCAGCGCATCCAGATATTCCGGAAAGCTTTCCCACTGCCAGTTAATGCCCGCCTTCATCGACGCCGCCGGAATATCCTCGACCGATTCCATCAGCTCGATCATCCAGTCGCGATTGCCGGCTTTGACAGGGGCGAAGCCGACGCCGCAATTGCCCATTACCGCCGTGGTGACGCCGTTCCAGCCGGATGGCGTCAGCAGCGGATCCCAGGTCGATTGCGCGTCATAATGCGTGTGAATATCCACCCAGCCCGGCGTCACCAGCAGCCCATCGGCATTCACCGTTTCGCGCGCCGCGCCGGAAACCTTCCCGACCTCGGTGATCACGCCATCCTTCACAGCGATGTCGCCGGTGAATTTCGCGCCGCCGGTTCCATCGGCAATGCTTCCGCCCTTGATGATCAGGTCAAACATGAGGTTTCCTCCATGGGGTTGCCGCGGGGATTTACCCCATCCGGTCATTATTCTGACCCAGCCTAACCAATATCCGGCGCAATGGAAACAAAAGCCTGAATCTCTTGCGGGGGTTGGGTTTTAGCACTGGTTCCGGGGTGCGGCCGCGCCGGGATTTACAACGATTAGTCAGGCCCAGACTGCTTCCGCCGCGCCAAGCGGGCGGGCGGGCAGTGTCCAATAGAGAGGCACACCCTGGATGTTGATTGGCGGTTTCAACCGTCTCGCATTGCCCCAGCCGGTCGCCTCGATGGACGAGGCGATATCGAAAAAATTTTCTTTTTCTAGAGGTGGCTCTGCTTGCGTCGCGCCAGCATCCGTTAGCAGCATGGCGGTGCGCGCCAGTGACAGGCGCGCCCGGATACTGTGCGTGCCATTCAGGCGCTGGGTTAACCCCCGGATAACGGCCGCCGCCAGCAGATAGCCCGTGCCATGATCCAATGCCTGCACCGGCAGGGGCGTAGGTTGTGCCGCCTGTTTCCAATGCTGTCCCGCATCGGCGATGCCGCAACTCATTTGCACCAGACTGTCAAAACCGCGCCGCAGCGCCCACGGGCCGGTCCAGCCGTAGGCGCATAATGACACGTCAATCAGGCCCGGCGAAAGGCCGCGCCGCGCCGCCGCATTATAACCCAGCCGGTCCAGCGCATCGGCGCGATAACCATGCAGCAGCACATCCGCCTGCGCCAGCAGCGCCTCAAACGTCTTTCTGCCCTGCGCCGATTTCAAATCCAGCCGTGCGCAGCGTTTGCCCAGTGTAACTTCGGGGATAACGCCCGGCTCATCCCAATCGGGTGGATCCAGCCGCAACACATCCGCGCCTAATCCAGCCAGAAAACGGCTGGCGACGGGGCCCGCCAATACGCGCGTCAAATCCAGCACTCGTACACCCGCCAGCGGACGCGACGGGGTTGCGCCGCGATCGGGCAGGGGGGTTGTGTTGAACGCTTCAATATGCGCCAATGGTTCATTGGCCAATGCACGGCCCTGCGGATGTTCGCGCCATTGCGCCAGCGATAGCATTTCGGCGGCGCATCCGCCCGCGTCGACGACGGCTGTTTCCAGTTTGTGTTTCTTCCAGGGCCGCACGGCCTGCGCCATTGACTTCTTGTCCACATGGGCGCCCAGAATTGTCTGCGCCGCGATACGGTGATGCGGCGCATTGGTGTGCAGCCTGATCCATCCATCTGTACACGGATAATCTCCCGCTATCGGGTCCCAGGGGGCGGGCAGTTCCCAACCTTCCGGACGTAGCGACCAGGCAAACCAGAACGAGGCCAGCCGCCGGTCAACCGTAATATCAGGGATTTTTCCGCCGCGTTGTTGCGCCAGTTCCGCCGCCGCCAAAGCTGCGGTTGCAATGGCGGCGCTGGCCATATCTGTCACCGCAAAGGCGGAGGGCAATGCGCCCTCGCTGGAAAATTCCATACTGTTCAGCAGGCCAGGCTCGCCGCCGAGCGCCTGCCATGCTATCGCCGTCAGGTTGCGGGCGTGTGACGTCATGATATGGCCCCTTCGCAGCGCAGAATTTTTACCTTGGTTTAATAACTAGGAAAATAACGGCGAAACATCAAGCGCAGGTTTCCCCTGCATCCCCCCTCAAACCTCCCGTAGCCGCCATTCGAACGCGCTGCCGCCGAGATCGAGGGCGCTGGATCGTTGTCAGGCCGACGCGCCTGAGCGGGTACCCATGCACTGCTGTCAGGCCTTCCCAGACGCGGCGGCGGGAAAGGTATCGCGGCGGCGCTGATCATGCGCAGAAATCCATTGCTTATATGTATCTTATGAGATTCGATCCGCCTGATGATTGAAGTTCGCAAAACAGATGCCTATGAAAAGTGGTTTCAGGGGCTTCGGGACCAGCGTGCGCAGGCGCGGATTAGACTGTTTTTCGATCTAATTTATCCATCCAGTTCCACCGTCTTTGCGAGGAGCGAAGCGACGCGGCAATCCAGAGCCACATACACAAGCTTTTCCGTGAGACTCTGGACTGCCGCGCTTCGCTCGCAGTGACGCGGCGGGTGATGTGATTCAGTATGATCAAAATACGATCTAATGTGCGCATTCGGCGATTATCACTGGGAAAGATGGGAGATGTGAAGCCGGTTGGGGCTGGCCTATCTGAACTGCGCATCGACTACGGCCCCGGATACCGGGTTTATTTTATGCGGCAGGGTGAAACAGTGCTGGTCCTGCTGGGAGGCGGGGACAAAGGCTCCCAGTCCAGGGACATTGCCGCTGCCCGGCGTATGGCAAAGGAAGTTTGAGCATGGCAAAATTGAAAACTACTGTATGGGATGCGGCCGAATATCTGAAAAGTGATGAAGATATTGCGGCCTATCTTGAAGCGGCATTTGAGGAAAATGATCCGGCGTTGATAGCGGCGGCGCTGGGCGACGTGGCGCGCGCGCGCGGCATGACGCAGATCGCGCGCGAGGCGGGGGTGGGACGCGAGAGTCTTTACAAGGCGCTTTCGAAAGACGGCAATCCCGAATTTTCCACCGTGCTTAAAGTCATGGCGGCGCTGGGGCTGAAGCTGACGGCGGCGCCCGCCAAGCCGCAACCCGCGCCCCGCCGTACGCCCGTTGCGCGGACGACCGGTGCTTCCCGCCGGCGTTGATCGCTCGGGTAAGGTTGATTTCTCCTGCAGTCTTTCTGTCCAACCTCCCGTAACCGCCATTCAAACGCTGCATCATCGCCGAGGTCAAGGCGGTTGACGCATATCAGGCCGCCGCCGGATTTTTGCCATGCGCGGATGCGCGCCTATTTTGTGGCGCGGGCCGCCAGACTGGCCGGGCGGGACAGGCATCGCGCCAGCCAGACCGTCAC
>JAHHGO010000299.1 GCA_023252275.1 Alphaproteobacteria bacterium | reverse complement strand
CGTCAGGCGGCGGCGCATCAATGGCTGCTTCGCCGTCAATCGGCATGGCCAGTTCATCCGCCGCCGCGCTGGCCTCAGGCTCAGGGGCCGCTTCATTCTGCGCGAGTGGTTCAGCGGGTACAGGTTCCGCGGCGGGGGGCGCCTCGGCGACAGGGGCCGGTTGCGGTTCGGCGGGCGCCGCCGGTTCGGGGACGGCAATCTGTTGCGGCGGGGCGGCAGGCAGAAACAGCGCGGCGGAACCGGCGATAGCAGCCAGTCCCAGCAAGCCGAGCAGAATCATGCGCGCCATGCGGACTGGGCCGCTTTTGACGGCGGCGGATTCAATGCCCTGGGCCAGCAATCGTTCGGCCAGCGGGGCCGCCGCGGCCGTGCCCGGACGCGGCGCGATCGCCGGATCGTCCCTGGACGATCCCTTTTCACGGGATTGGGATGCCTGATGAAGGGCTTTGTATAACAGGCTCATATGTGTATCAGGCTCATACCGGTTACCCGTCCGCGCCTCATCGAGTCGCACAAACTTTATACATGATTTCCAGCGCCCGCCGCGATGATTGCTTATCTAGCCATGCCAGCGTTGTTTCCAGGCCTGAAACATCAGAATATTCCATAGAATCTGCGGCGATCCCCGGCCCTCGTGTTGCAGCCGCTCCCACGCCCCCCAAACCGCATCGCCGTTAAAAAACTCCTCCTGATCAAGCAATTTCGGGTCCAGCAGCGCCGCGCCCCAGTCGCGTAGCGGGCCGCGCAGCCAATCCTGCAACGGCACGGCAAAGCCCGCTTTGGGCCTGTCGATCAGATTGGGCGGTAGATAACGGCCCAGCAGGCGGCGTAAAATCCATTTGCCCTCGCCGCCGCGTATTTTCAGATGCGGCGGCAAGCTCCAGGAAAATTCCACCAGCCGGTGATCCAGCAGCGGCTCGCGCGCCTCAAGCCCCGCCGCCATACTGGCGCGGTCGAGCTTGGTCAGAATATCGCCGGGCAGATAGGCCAGCATGTCATCAAACTGCATATGCGGAACAAAGCATGCGTCTGTAACAGGCAGAGCATGGCCGATGCGCGGCGGCGGCGGGTGGCGCAGGAAACGGTTGGGGGAATCGCCCTGCTGCATAAGAATCTGGTACAGGCTGGCGCGGTCCTGCGCGCCCAGCGCCGCCGCGAGCTGGTGCAGTTTGTCACCCGCCTGCCGGAATTGCATCCGCGCCGGCAGCCGCGCGCCCAATCTGTCCCAGTTTTCGGCCGGAATATGGCGCAGCAGTTTCGCCAGCGGATGGCGGAGCCGCGCCGGCAACATGCCTGCGCCCCGCGCAATGCGATCATACAAAAGATACCGGCTATAACCCGCAAACAGTTCATCGCCGCCATCACCCGACAGCGCCACGCGCACATGACGCCGGGTCATGGCGGACAGCAGATAGGCTGGAAGCTGCGAGGCGTCGCCAAATGGCTCATCAAAAATATCGGGCAGTTGCGGCACGATACGCAGGGCGTCATCAGCGGAAAACAGATGCTCGGTATGATCTGTACCAAGAATATCCCCGACCTGACGGGCATAGGGCGCTTCGTTCAGCAGATCATCAGAAAATCCAATGGTGAATGTGCGCACGGGGCGTGCGCTTTGCGCCTGCATCAGCGCGGTGACAAGCGAGGAATCTACGCCGCCTGACAGGAACGCGCCCAGCGAAGTG
>JAHHGO010000298.1 GCA_023252275.1 Alphaproteobacteria bacterium | reverse complement strand
TTTTTATTTCAACCCACAAAATGCGCAGTGTTGTTACGCAGCAGCGCCATTACGCAACAGGCGGCCAGGCAGCTTGCCATTGACCACACCGAGCGCATTGACATTGTTTTCACGCAGCAGCGCGCCGTTGACGATCACCGCATCAATGCCGGTTGCTTCCGAGATCAAACGGTCTTCGCCAGCGGGCAGATCATTCACCCGCCTCAAGGGGCCGGCGCCAACAGTCGCCATGTCGATCACCACCACGTCTGCGGGGCGGCCAACCGCCAACAGGCCACGGTCGGTAAGGCCAAACACTTCAGCAGGCCGCGAAGCCAGCATGCGAATGGCGGCTTCAATGGTGATTGCCTTTTTCTCACGCACCCAGCGGCCCAGCAGATAGGTGGAATAACACCCATCACACAATTGGCTGGCATGGGCGCCCGCATCCGAGAGGCCCAGCACCGTGTCTTTATGTTTGAGCAGTTCCTCCACCGCTTCTTCGTCGGCGTTGGCGACCGGCATGCGGAAGCGTACCGCCAATTCATTGGCCAGCGACAGATCTATCGCCAGATCGGCCGGATGCACGCCACGCTCTGCGGCGATATCCCCAATGGTGCGCTCTTCGATTGAAGTGTCGCTTGGGCAATGGGAAACAACGGCAATCTTGAACGAACGCGCAAGGTTAATGTCCGGGCGGTCGATCATATCACGGAACGCCGCGCGGAACGCGGGGTCGGCATAGACCTTCTTGCGGCCTTCAAAGTCCGCCTGCGACACCGGCGCAAAAACTTTCGAGGCTTCAAAGGGAAATGGCGCCTTGAAGTTGAATTCGAAATTCAGCGGACGGCAGGTTACCTGCGGCACCACGTCATGGCCAGACGCGATCAGGTCTTCGGATTTGCGCAACTGGTCTTTATGCGAGCCGCCGCCGCCGATATTTGCGCCCGAGAGCAGGGCGGTCCAGCTGATGCGCCGTCCGGTGGCTTCGGAAATTTCAGCAAACTCCTTGTAGGACAGGCCCTTGCCGATGGTGATCTGGATCATGCCTTTTTGCATGTCGCCCAGCACGCCCATCAGTGACATCATTTCATCATGACCCGCCAGCCGACTCGGCACCGGCTTGCCGCGGAATCCCACATGGGTTGCTGCCTTGGAGGTAGCGAAACCGATGGCGCCGGCCTCCATTCCTTCGGCGACAAGTGCGCGCATTTTGACGATTTCGCCAGGCGTGGCCTCGCGTTCGGTCGCGTCCTCGCCCATCACATACATGCGGACCGGGGTGTGGCCAAGTAGCACACCCATATTAATGGCAATGCCCTTGTGCTCAATGGCGTCGAGATATTGCGGGAAAGTTTCAAACCCCCAATCAGCGCCAAGCCCTGCCTTCAGCGCATTGACACTCATGCCTTCGACATTTTCCAGGGTTTCGGCGATCAGCAGCCGGTGTTCGGGGCGCGTCGGCGCGATGCCAAAACCGCAATTTCCGACCACCACTGTCGTCACCCCATGCCAGGGTGAAATGGTCATCATGCGGTCCCACATGACTTGCGCATCATAATGCGTATGAATATCAACAAAGCCCGGTGAAACCACTTTGCCTTTGGCGTCGATGGTTTTGGGTGCGCTTCCCGGCGCCTTGCCCAGTGCGACGATCTTGCCGTCCTTGATGCCGACATCGCCCGGATAGCCGGGGTTGCCCGTGCCATCAA
>JAHHGO010000297.1 GCA_023252275.1 Alphaproteobacteria bacterium | reverse complement strand
CGTTGCGCCGGCAGATAATCTGGTTGTGGAAATTCTGGGCGCGCGCCGATCAGTTGGCGCCTGCGGGCGAATGGTCGGCCTGGCTGATGCTGGGCGGCAGGGGTGCGGGCAAAACCCGCGCGGGGGCGGAATGGGTGCGCGCCAGCGTGACCGGAAAAACGCCGCTGGCGAAGGGACGCCGTGCGCGCATCGCGCTGGTGGGCGAAACCATCAGCAGCGCGCGCGAGGTGATGGTGGAAGGGGAAAGCGGCATCATGGCCGTATCACCGCCCTGGGAGCGGCCAAAATATGAAGCGTCGCGGCGGCGTCTGATCTGGCCCAATGGGGCGCAGGCGCAATTATTTTCGGCGGAGGATCCGGATGGTTTGCGCGGCCCGCAATTTGACGGGGCCTGGGCGGATGAGCTGGCCAAATGGCGGCATGGCCGCGAAACCTGGGACATGCTGCAATTCGGCATGCGGCTGGGCGCCGATCCGCGTCAGGTGATTACCACCACGCCGCGTCCGGTAAAGCTGTTGCGCGATCTGCTGGCGGACCCGAATATTGTGGTCTCACGCGCGGCAAGTTACGCCAATGCGGCCAATCTGGCGCCGCAGTTTTTTGCACGCATTACGGCGCAATATGAAGGGACGCGGCTGGGACGCCAGGAACTGATGGCGGAACTGCTGGAGGATAATCCCGATGCGCTGTGGAGCCGCGCGCAGATCGACGCGGGCCGCGTGAATGTGGCCGCCGAAATGCCGCGCATTGTGGTGGGGATTGATCCGCCCGCCGCCAGCACGGCCAATAGCGATACGTGCGGGATCATTGTAGCGGGGCTTGGGACGGATGGGCATGGCTATGTGCTGGCGGATTATTCCGTGCAAGGCGTAAGCCCGCAGGTCTGGGCCAGCCGCGCCGTGGCGGCCTATCGGGATTTTCAGGCGGATCGTCTGGTGGCCGAGGTCAATCAGGGCGGCGACATGGTGGAGGCGGTGATCCGTCAGGTGGACCCGCATGCGCCGGTGCGCAGCGTGCGCGCCAGCCGCGGCAAGGCAGCGCGCGCCGAACCGGTGTCGGCGCTGTATGAGCAGGGCCGGGTGCATCATGTGGGGGCCTTTCCGGCGCTGGAAGATGAGATGGCGGAATTTACGCGCGGCTTTAACCGCAGCAGTGCGGGCTGGAGCCCGGACCGGGTGGATGCGCTGGTCTGGGCCATTACCGAGCTGATGCTGAGCGGCGAGGCGGGGGTGCCGCGCGTGCGGAGGCTTTAAGAGCTCCCTCACCCCGGATGGGAGGGGGAGAAGAAAAAGAGCCCAGCTTAAAATCATCATGCTTTTGTGGATTTGAAAGGAGCGAGTGTGAAAGACAGATATGGAATTTTGCGCAGGCTTGGCTTTGGCCCCGCGCCCGCGCAGAAGCAGAGCATGGCCGGGCCGATGATTGCCCTGCATGGCCAGGGCGCGCCGGTATGGACGCCGCGCCAATATGGCGATCTGGCGCAGGAGGGCTTTGCGCGCAATGCGATTGCCTATCGCTGTGTACGGATGATCAGCGAAATTGCCGCCGCTGTGCCGTGGGTTTTGTATGAAGGCGCAGGCGGGCGGGAGCGGGAGCTGGACACGCATCCATTATTGGAACTGCTGGCGCGGCCCAACCCGCTGCAAAGCGGCGTGGATTGCCGCGGCGCGTTCCGCGCCTCGCAATGACGG
>JAHHGO010000296.1 GCA_023252275.1 Alphaproteobacteria bacterium | reverse complement strand
GGCCTCAAACCTATGCGCTGGATGGCGTCAGCTTTACGATTGCGCCGGGCGAAACTGTAGCACTGGTTGGGCCTAGCGGTGCGGGCAAGAGCACATTGCTGCAATTGCTGCTGCGGTTTTATGATCCGGCCAGCGGACGCATTACGCTGGATGGCGTCGATATTACCAAAGCCGATCCTTTGGCGGTGCGCGGGCGGATAGCCATCGTGCCGCAGAATACGGTTATATTTTCCGCCAGCGCGCGCGAGAATATCCGCTATGGCCGGCCCGATGCGAGCGATGCCGATGTCCGGGCCGCCGCCAGCGCCGCGCAGGCTGCCGAGTTTCTGGAAAAACTGCCAGAGGGGCTGGATACATTTCTGGGTGAAAAGGGTGTGCGATTATCCGGCGGGCAGCGCCAGCGCATCGCCATCGCGCGGGCGATTTTACGCAACGCGCCGCTGTTATTGCTGGATGAGGCAACCAGCGCGCTGGACGCGGAAAATGAACGGCTGGTGCAGATTGCGCTGGATGCGCTGCTTGCGAACCGTACGACGCTGGTTATCGCCCACCGGCTGGCGACTGTGCCCCGCGCCAGCCGGATCATTGTGCTGGACGAAGGGCGCATTGTCGCGATGGGCCGCCATGAGGAACTGATGGCGCGCGGAGGTCTGTATGCAAGGCTGGCGGAATTGCAATTCGCGGGTGACGCCGGCCTGCCTGCAAAAGATCATTCCGGCGTCGTGGATTTGAAACTTCTAAAGGGATAGGCGAAACCCGAAATGAAAATATTACGCACCGTCCTGGCCATCACCGCCGTGGTTATCATTGCCGGCGCCGGCGCGCTTTATTTTGTTCCCGCCGTGCAGGACCGGGTAATTGCCCGCATCATTGACCGCACCTTCGCCATGCAACATGATGAACTGCTGGCGGATGACGCACTGCGCGTTGCGGTGTGCGGCAGCGGGTCGCCGCTGGCGAATTCAGAGCGCCGTCCGGCCTGCAATCTGGTGTTTGCGGCTGGCAAGATTTTCGTCGTGGACGCAGGCGCGGGTTCGTTTGCACGGGTGGCGAAATGGCGGCTGCCCCTGGACCGCATGGAGGCGGTGTTCATCACCCATTTTCATTCCGACCATATTGCCGATTTGCCCGAAGCACGGCTGCAAAGCTGGGTGGCGCAACGCCCTGCACCGCTGCCGGTCTATGGCGGTCCTGGAATTGAACGGATTGTTTCAGGATTTTCAGAGGCCTTTGCGCTGGATGATTTTTATCGCGTCGCGCATCATGGCGCGGATTTTCTGAAACCCGAAAATGGCCCCATGGAGCCCCATGAAATCGCCAACGAAGATGGTACACCCCTGACCGCTATGCAGGGCAAGGCCGTACTGGAAAAAGATGGGCTAACCGTCACGGCTTTTGCAGTTGATCACGCGCCCGTTGTTCCGGCCTATGGCTACCGCTTCGACTATAAGGGCCGGTCCGTGGTGTTTTCCGGCGATACGCACAAATCCCCCAGTCTGGCTGTACACGCCAAAGGCGCGGATGTTCTGCTGCATGAAGCGATGGACAAGAACATCGTTGGACAGATGAACGCCGCCGCCGCGCGTGCAAATCTGCCGGTGGCGCAGAAGATCATGCACGATATTCCCGATTATCATGCATCCCCGCAAGACGCCGCAGAAACCGCAAAACAGGCAGGCGTGGGGCAACTGGT
>JAHHGO010000295.1 GCA_023252275.1 Alphaproteobacteria bacterium | reverse complement strand
CGCGACGATTTATTGGTAAGCCGCAGCCTGGCGATTTTTACCGGCTCGTTGATGGGTACAAAGACAAGAAGCTCCTGTTCCAGCCCATTACTCCACTGCCGCCACCGGGTGTATCCTGCGCCGTGCCGGATTTGGCAGGCGGCGCCATCGCCAGCAGGCTGTGGCGTTGGCGTCCAGATTTGCGCACTCTCTTCGTCCCTCAGATACAGCGCTTCGCCCGGCGGATCGCGGACAGGGTCATTACTCCACGGGGTCAGCCGGTTTTCACCGCTGTTAAGCGCCCAGCTGCATCCAAGCCCGGCTTCTGTGACGATGCTGCCGAAATTGTCATTGGCAAGAATGTTGGACCACGGAGCAGGAGTATGCTCGCCTGGTTCGAGATGAATCACATATTCGCGCCCATCGGCGGAAAAGCCACCGTAACCATTGTCGAAAAGCAAGTCCGCCGGGCGCTTCAGAGGACCGAGCGTCTCATCAGATTCGGGGTCCCGGGTACCCACAAAGCGCGGGGGCATTCCACGTTGCTGCAAGGTGCGCTCCAGCAGTTCGCCCAGAGAACCTTGCCCCGCGTCGAGGATAATTCGTGCAACCGATTCCACGAGACGGACGCGTTCTTCGCCTACCTGGTCAGCCGCGACAATATGAATTCCGGCGCTGCGGCCAAGCTGATCCGGTTCACCGGCGTCGCGCAGCAGCGTAAAGATCCGGTCACGCAGCATGTCCATATAACTGGACGCGCCGGTGCGCAAAACGACAAGATCGAAGTATATACCCCGCCGGCGCCAGAACTGATGCGCGCGCACCAGCAAGCGCAGAAGGTCCATTTTGTTTGGGTCACTCATGCGCAGCACAAGGATGGGATGATCACCGGATATCCCAAGCGGCCACAGACCCGGCTGGCCAAGCCGGTTCGCCGCAATTATGCGCGGTTCGGCGCGAAGAGCCGGTTGTTGCAGCAGCATCAGTGACGAAAGCATCTGAAGTTCCGGCAGCCGCGCCGGTTCGAGACCCAGTCTATGCGCTTCGCGCGCAGTTTCGACGGCCGCGTTGCCGAATGTCCAGTCAAGCGATGAAAGCGTCGCATAACGCTCAGCCAGTTCCAGCACCGACTCGCGCGAACCAGCCGCCAGCGTAACGAATGCAAACTCGCACCTTTCATGCGGTTCAAGCTCGAGACGCACCTGAAGGGCCATGACCGGATCAAGTGTCCAGCCCGTCTTTCCCGTCAGCCCCTTGACGACGCCCAATGGAAGGCGCGTACTGCCGTTGCGGCCGACAAATGATCGCCGGTCAGTCTCGAAACCTGCCACCTCAATGTTGTGCGTGACGCCCACAATCCTGTGCAGGAGAACCGGCGGCTTGTCGTCCGGCTCGCGCGCCCGGCGTGTATAGAGCAGCCCGTTTATTTCGGGCAGATGTTCGCTGCTTACGAAAAGTTTGCTGAACGCGGGGTGACGTTCGTCTTCCAGCGGCGGCGCCAGAACGACCTCGCCATAGCTGGTGAAGCAACGTGTGCGGGTGCGCCCGCTTTCGTTCAGAACCGTGATCCGGCGAATCTCCAGATCATCGCCCGGCGCAACCCCCACCTCCATCGTGATTCCGACGCCGTCATCGCGGCGATGGAATTCCGCCATATGCGGATGGAAGATGACGTGCGCTTCTGCCGCTGCCACGCCGGTTGGCTGTTGCCCGGCGGACCAGACCGCGCCGTTATCTTCGTCACGAA
>JAHHGO010000294.1 GCA_023252275.1 Alphaproteobacteria bacterium | reverse complement strand
CGCGATGCGGACGCCCTTTTGCTGCTGATGCCCGCTGATCATGCAATTGCGGATCTGGATGCGTTTACCCAGGCCATTGAAACGGGCGCCGTGGCGGCGCGGGCAGGCCATCTCGTCACATTCGGGATAAAACCGGATAAACCCGAAACCGGTTTTGGTTATCTGAAACAGGGGCCAAAAATTTCTGGTTTTGAGGGCGCGATACCGCCGCACAAGGTTGATCGCTTTGTGGAAAAACCGGATCTGGCGACGGCGGAAGGTTATCTAAAGTCCGGGGAATATTTCTGGAACAGCGGCATCTTCATGTTCAAGGCTGGCCTGTTTCTGGAGACGCTGGGCCGTTTGCGCCCCGCCATGCTGGAGGCCTGCCGCGCAGCGGTCACCAGAGGCAAGCATGATCTGGATTTTTTCCGGCTGGATGCAGGCGCATTCAGCGCATGCGAATCCGATTCCATTGATTATGCGGTCATGGAACATGCGGACAATGTCGCCATGATCCCGGTGGATATGGGGTGGAGCGATGTCGGCTCCTGGGCGTCCCTATGGGACATCGGTGAAAAAGACGGTGACAATAATCTGCTACAGGGTGATGTCATCGCCAGTGGTTCGCGTGACAGTTATATCCGCGCCGAAAGCCGGCTGGTCACCGCCATTGGCGTAGACAATCTGGTGATCATCGAAACCACGGATGCGGTGCTGGTGGCGTCGCGTGACCAGACCCAACTGGTCAAGGAAATGGTGGACGAACTTAAATTGCGTAACCGCGATGAACATGCCACCCATCGCCGGGTATACCGGCCCTGGGGATTTTATGAAGGCATTGGCGAAGGCGACCGGCATCAGGTCAAACATCTGATGGTGAAACCGGGCGGGAAACTTTCCCTGCAAATGCACCACCACCGCGCCGAACATTGGGTCGTGGTTAGCGGCACGGCGCGCGTAACCCGCGACGATGAAATTGTTCTGCTGGCGGAAAACGAATCCATCTATCTGCCGCTGGGTTGCCGCCACCGGCTGGAAAATCCCGGCAAGCTGCCGCTTAGTGTCATTGAGGTGCAATCGGGCGGCTATCTCGGTGAAGACGACATTGTGCGCTTCGAAGATGTCTATCAGCGCGAAGACAAGGCCGCAGAGTAGGCGGTTTTGTCTCTGTGAAATCTACCGCAAGCTCGCGCAGAACCGCTGGATGCGCTCGCATGCCGCCGTCAGGGCTTGCGTCGATGTCGCATAGGAAATCCGGAAATGCGGCGCGAGGCCAAAGGCTGAACCCTGCACAACCGCCACGCCTTCGGCCGCCAGCAATGCCGTGACAAAATCCTCGTCGGTTGCGATCACTTTCCCATCTGGAGTTTTCTTTCCGATACAGCCCGCACAGCTTGGATAGACATAAAACGCGCCTTCGGGCACCGGGCAGTGAATGCCGGTTGCCTGATTGAGCATGGAGACCACCAGATCGCGGCGTTCCTGAAATATTTTCGCCCGCTTTGGAATAAAATCCTGTGTTCCATTCAGCGCTTCCACGGCGGCCCACTGGCTGATCGAAGACGGGTTGGAGGTGGATTGCGACATCACATTCGCCATCGCCTTTATCAGAATTTCCGGACCTCCTGCATAGCCGATACGCCAGCCGGTCATGGAATAGGCTTTGGAAACACCATTCATTGTCAGTGTACGGTCGTATAATTTTGGCTCGACCTGGGCGATGGTGGCGAACTTCATGCCGTCAAACAGCAGATGC
>JAHHGO010000293.1 GCA_023252275.1 Alphaproteobacteria bacterium | reverse complement strand
ACTGGGAACGCAAGGGCATTATCAGCGACTTTTAGAATTTGACATAGGGGCACCTAATGGCAATAATTCCCCGCTTTCCATAGGTTTACTGCTGACGGTCCCAAACTCCGGGGCCGTCGCGTCGTTTAGGAGAGCGCCTCATGATCACCCCGGTATTGCCGAGCTATGCCAGAACCGACCTTGCTTTCGAGCGGGGCGAGGGCGCATATCTGTTTACCACCGGCGGGGCGCGATATCTGGACATGGGCGGCGGCATTGCGGTCAATGGGCTGGGCCATGTGCATCCTGTACTGGTTGCCGCATTGAAGGCGCAGGCGGAGAAGCTGTGGCACACCTCCAATCTGTATCATATTCCGGAACAGGAACGGCTGGCGCAACGGCTGGTTGCCGCCAGCTTTGCCGACACCGCGTTTTTTTGTAATTCAGGGGCTGAGGCCGTAGAATGCGCGATCAAAATGGCGCGCATCTATCATTATGCCAATGGCAACCCGGAACGCTACCGGCTGATCACCCAGGAAGGCGCGTTTCATGGCCGCACACTGGCGACCATTTCCGCAGGCGGCAATGAAAAGCATCTCAAGGGCTTTGGTCCCGAAGTGGATGGATTTGATCATGTCCCGTTCGGTGATCTTGCGGCCATCAAAGCCGCAATCGGCCCGCAGACCGCCGGCGTGTTGCTGGAGCCGGTGCGCGGCGAAGGCGGCATCCGTGTGCTGCCATCCGGATTTCTGAAGGAACTGAGGGCGCTGTGCGATGCGCAGGGCATTCTGCTGGTGCTGGACGAAGTGCAATGCGGCATGGGCCGTACCGGCAAATTGTTCGCCCATGAATGGGCGGGCGTCACGCCGGATATCATGGCGATTGCAAAGGCCATTGGCGGGGGATTTCCGCTGGGCGTCTGTCTTGCTACGGAAGCCGCCGCAAAGGGCATGACGGCGGGGACGCATGGTTCTACCTTTGGCGGCAATCCGCTGGCCTGTGCAGTTGGCAATGCGGTGCTGGATGTCATTCTGGCCGATGGATTTCTGGATCAGGTGCTGAAGCGCGCCAATCGCCTGAAACAGCAACTGGTCATGCTGCGCGACCGGCACCCCGGCGTGATTGAAGAAATTCACGGGGAAGGCCTGATGATCGGCATCAAGTGCAAAGTGGTGAATACGGACCTGGTCAGTGCGCTGCTTGCCGGGAAAATGCTGACCGTTGGCGCCGGTGACAATCAGGTGCGTTTGCTGCCGCCGCTGAATATTGAAGATGCGCAGATCAGCGAAGCTATTGCGGCGATTGACGCCGCCTGCGCAAAGCTGAGTGAAAAGACATGACGGTAAAGAAAGTCCCCCGGCATTTTCTGGATCTGCATGTTCTGCCTGCGGCCGAATTGCATGGCATCCTGGCGCATGCGCGCAAACTTAAAGCCGGTCGTGTAAATCTTGGCAAGGCGGCGCGGGATAGTTCTGCGCCATTAAACGGCCAGGTGCTGGCAATGATATTTGAGAAACCGTCCACCCGCACCCGCGTATCGTTTGACGTCGCCATGCGGCAACTGGGCGGCCAGACCATACATCTGGGCGGCGGCGACATTCAGCTTGGTCACGGCGAAACCGTGGCCGATACGGCGCGGGTTTTATCGCGCTATGTGGATGCGATCATGATCCGCACCACCAGGCATGACAAGCTGCATGAACTGGCCGCCAATGCGACGGTTCCGGTGATCAATGGCCTGACCGACGCCACGCATCCGTGCCAGTTGAT
>JAHHGO010000292.1 GCA_023252275.1 Alphaproteobacteria bacterium | reverse complement strand
CGCCGCTGTCGCTTGATCCATATTGCGCCACGGCGTCTTTTTCCTCGTCGATCTCGCGCGCCTTGATGGACAAGCCAATCTTGCGCGTGGCCTTGTCCAGCGTAGTGATCTTGGCGTCGACCTTGTCGCCAACCGAGAAGCGTTCCGGCCTTTGTTCGGAACGGTCGCGGCTCAAATCCCCGCGCCGGATGAACGCCTTCATGCCTGTATCGCCAACAGATACCTCGATGCCCTGTTCCTGAATTTCTTCAACACGGACAGTGACCACCTGACCCTTGCGCAACGGACCATCGCCAGAGGTTGCGGTCTTCATCGGATCAGCGCCCAATTGCTTGACGCCGAGGCTGATGCGTTCTTTTTCCATGTCGACATCAAGCACTTTGGCTTTGACCATGTCGCCTTTGTTAAAGTCGGCAAGCGCTGCTTCCGGCGCCTTGTCCCATGACAGATCGGACATGTGCACCATGCCGTCAATGCCATCTTCCAGACCGATGAACAGACCGAATTCGGTGATGTTCTTGATCTCGCCTTCCACTTCAGAACCGACGGGATAGCGTTTGGCAAAGCCTTCCCACGGATTGTCCATGCACTGCTTGAGGCCAAGCGAAATGCGCCGGCGTTTCGGATCGACGTCCAGCACCATCACTTCGACTTCCTGCGAAGTGGAAACGATCTTGCCCGGATGTACGTTTTTCTTGGTCCAGCTCATTTCGGATACATGCACCAGGCCTTCGACGCCCGGCTGCAATTCAACAAATGCGCCGTAATCGGTAATATTGGTCACCCGGCCCGTGAAGCGGCCCTGCAACGGATATTTGACGTCGATGCTGTCCCAGGGATCGGCCTGCAACTGCTTCATGCCGAGGCTGATGCGCTGGGTATCGGGATTGACCTTGACGACCTGCACCTTGATGGTTTCACCAATGGTCAGTGCTTCGCTGGGGTGATAGATGCGCTGCCACGCAATGTCGGTGACATGCAGCAGGCCATCGACACCGCCCAGATCAACGAAGGCGCCGTAATCGGTGATGTTCTTGACGACGCCGTCGAGGACCTGGCCTTCCTTGAGATTGACCAGCAATTCGGAACGCTGTTCCGCACGGGCTTCTTCCAGAACGGCGCGGCGCGACACGACAATATTTCCGCGGCGCTTGTCCATTTTCAGAATCTGGAACGGCTGTGACTGGCCAAACAGCGGCGTCACATCACGCACCGGGCGAATATCAACCTGGCTGCCGGGAAGGAACGCCACGGCGCCGTTCAGATCGACCGTAAAGCCGCCTTTGACGCGACCGAAGATGACGCCATCAACACGCTTGGCTTCCGTAAAGCTGCGCTCCAGATCGGTCCAGGCTTCTTCGCGACGGGCCTTTTCGCGGCTGAGCACCGCTTCGCCCATGGAATTTTCAATGCGTTCCAGAAATACTTCCACCGAGTCGCCGACCTTTATGGATGGCGCTTGTCCGGGGGCTGCAAATTCCTTCAGCGGAATTCTGCCTTCGGTTTTCAGGCCCACATCGATCATTGCGAAATCATTTTCAATCGCAAGGATCCTGCCAAGAATGACGGAGCCTTCTACGCTGCGCTGCGCTGAGAAACTCTCATCGAGCATTGCAGCAAAATCTTCTTTCAGGGGCGCCGCGCGCGACGCCAGGTTTGCATGAGCCAAGTTGTTCTCCTAAAACGACAATTTTTCTGGCCTGCCGGTTGGTTCCAGCGGTCTTGGGGATTCACATTATATCGGACTGCGCCGTTAATACC
>JAHHGO010000291.1 GCA_023252275.1 Alphaproteobacteria bacterium | reverse complement strand
GATCCGATCCGGGAAGCGTTTCTGCGCGATGAAACCCTGCCGGTCTGCGACCAATGCGGCGGCATGGTCAAGACCGCCACGATTTCATTCGGCCAGGCCATGCCGGAACGTGAAATGCGCCGCGCCCAGGAAGCCGTGCTCGCCTGTGATCTGATGCTGGTGGCCGGATCGTCGCTGGTGGTGTTTCCGGCGGCGGGTTTTCCCGCCATGGCCAAACAGAACGGCGCCAAACTGGTCATCGTCAACCGCGATCCGACGGACCTGGATGACATGGCCGATCTGGTGCTGAATTCGGAACTGGGCGCAACGTTAGGCGCGGCGGTTGGATTGAATTAAATTCTGATATTGCGACATGGCCTGGGGCGTATCCAGATCCAGCAGGACGGCGGCATCGTCCATCGCCACTTCGCACACCTGTTCGCTATGTTCGCCGATCAGATGCTTCGCGCCGGTGTCACCCGCAACCGCCATCATTTCCGCAAAGAACTGCGCGCCAAACAAAACCGGATTGCCGCGCTTGCCCTGATAGGCGGGCACACAGATCGAACGCCCCTCGACCGGATCAAAAGCCGCGATCAGCTTGCGTAAATGGCTGGCGCGAATATCCGGCATATCGCCAAGACAGATCAACACCCCATCCACATCGCGCGGCAGCGCCTGTATCCCCGCGCGCAGCGAACTGCTCAGCCCCTTTGCATAATCCGGGTTATGGACAAAACCCGCATTACTGTCCGCCAGCGCGGCGCGCACTTCGCCGGCCTCGTGTCCCGTAACGACAAGGCACTGTTCAATCCCCGCTTCGGCAATCTGCGCCGCAACACGCGCGATCATGAACTGGCCGTTAATCCGTATCAGGAGCTTGTTCCGCGCCCCCATGCGCTGCGAACGCCCGGCGCCCAGCACCAGCGCCGCAATTTTCGCCGCGCGGCGCATCGCGGGGGCGCGCCCGGCGCGCGGTTGCGGACGGGTGGGTATTTCCTTCAGCAGCCCGCCCGCCCCCATGCGCATTATATCCTCCGGCGTGACCGGCACATCGGCCATCAGGCGCTGCAACACCCAGTCAAAGCCATTCAGTTTGGGCGAGCGCGCGCAACTGGGCAGGCCCACCACCGGAACCTGCCCGGCCCGGCCCAGCAGCAGCAGATTGCCCGGATCAACCGGCATGCCCATATGCAGCACCTCACCGCCCGCCGCCTCTACGCCTGCCGGAATAACATCGCGCCGGTCGACAATGGCGGACGCGCCAAAAATAAATACCGGGCTGCATCCCAAACCAATCAGCTCACGGATCATTCCGGCAAGCTCCGCCGCATCATGCGCGCAATGCCGCTCCAGCACGGGGTTGACGCCCATATGCGCCAGACGGCCCGTCAGCGCCTGCAGGTTTTTATCCAGCAGGCTTTTTTTGCCGCCTGGCAGCAGGGTGGAAACCAGCCCGGCCATGCGCCCCCGCCAGGGCGCAATGCGCATCAGCGGGTGCTGCAACAGCGCCAGCGCCTGATCCAGTTTTTCGCGCGGCGCGGCGAATGGAATAATTTTGATTGTGGCGGCCATCTGGCCTTTTTCAACGGTCTCATAGGGCGGTACGGTCGCAACGGTGA
This sequence comes from Alphaproteobacteria bacterium, assembly GCA_023252275.1. Classification (GTDB taxonomy): domain Bacteria; phylum Pseudomonadota; class Alphaproteobacteria; order UBA11222; family UBA11222; genus UBA11222. The sequence goes on along the minus strand of JAHHGO010000291.1, from coordinate 166 downwards.
TGCTTTCATCGATCAGATTGATCTGATCGACCCGCGCCCGGTCCAGGACCACAAGCCCATCCGCGGCGGCAAACAGATTGGCCCGCCCGGTAAACGCCGCGCCGATGGAAATATTTTCCCCCGCACAGGCCCGAGCCAGCGCGCTGGCGGCGCTGTCCTCGTCCAC
>JAHHGO010000290.1 GCA_023252275.1 Alphaproteobacteria bacterium | reverse complement strand
AGCTATTAACGGGCCGTGAACGGATGGGGCTTTCTTGCTGCCTGCGCCTTGCTTATAGTGGGCAAAAGCACATGCAAATATTAACCGGGAGGTAACCATGGGACCGTTGGCAGGCGTCAGGATCGTTGAATTAGCAGGCATTGGGCCAGGGCCGATGTGCGCCATGCTGCTGGCCGATATGGGGGCCGATATTGTACGGGTCGACCGTACCGAGGCCGCCGATCTGGGCATGAAGCGCGACCCGAAAGGCGATCTGCTGAACCGGGGCCGGCCATCGGTTGCCGTCGATCTGAAGAGCAAGGAGGGTGTCGAAACCGTACTGCGCCTGATTGATCAGGCTGACGCGGTAATCGAAGGGTTCCGTCCCGGAGTAATGGAGCGCCTGGGCCTTGGCCCGGATGTCTGCCTGAAGCGGAACGCCAAACTGGTGTTTGGCCGCATGACCGGCTGGGGCCAGTATGGGCCTTTGTCACACGCAGCAGGACACGACATCAACTATATCTCGATTGTGGGCGCGCTGCACGCCATCGGCCCGGCGGGAGGCGCACCAGTGCCGCCGCTTAATCTGGTGGGTGATTTTGGTGGCGGCGCCCTGTATCTGGCCATGGGCGTGCTGGCGGGCATTATCGAGGCGCGCACCTCCGGCAAGGGCCAGGTGATTGACTGCGCCATGACCGAGGGTGCGGCGTCGCTGATGACTATTTTCTATGCGATGAAAGCGATGGGCCGCTGGAGCGAAGAGCGCGGCACCAACGCCATCGATGGCGGCTCGCATTACTACACGGTGTATGAGACCAAGGACGGCAATTATGTTTCCGTCGGCTCCATCGAAGGCAAGTTCTATGCAGAGTTGCTTGAGAAAACCGGCCTCGACAAGGTTCCCGGTCTGCCAGGCCAGTCTGATGCCGCCAAATGGCCGGAAATGCGCGAGCGCTTACGCACCATCTTTCTGAGCAAAACCCGCGATGAATGGTGCGCCATCATGGAAGGCAGCGATGTGTGCTTTGCGCCAATCCTCAACCTCGAAGAAAGCATGGCGCACCCGCATAATGTGGCGCGCGGCAGTTTCGTGAAAGTTGACGGCATCATGCAGCCCGGGCCCGCGCCGCGTTTTGAGCGCACCAAATGCGAAATTCAAAAACCACCCTCAGTACCCGGCGAGGATACCGACAAAGCGTTGGCTGCGTGGGGCTTTAGCGGCACTGAAATCGCGGCACTGCACAAGGCTGGTGTTGTGAAACAGAACCCGCGCGTTTAGTGAAATCCGTCATGGGACCGCTAAAGGGTGTAAAGATCGTTGAGCTGGCGGGCATTGGCCCTGGCCCCATGTGCGCCATGCTGCTGGCTGACATGGGGGCCGATATTGTGCGGGTCGACCGCACAGAGGACGCCAGGCTTGGCATGGGGCATGATCCAAAAGGCGAACTGCGCAACCGCAGCCGCCCCAATGTGGCTGTCAACCTGAAAACCCCGGAAGGTGTTGAGACGGTGCTGCGGCTGATTGATCAGGCAGATGGCCTGATCGAGGGCTATCGCCCCGGCGTGATGGAGCGGCTGGGCCTTGGCCCGGACGTGTGCCTGAAGCGCAATCCGAAACTGATCTTTGGACGGATGACCGGTTGGGGACAGACCGGGCCGCTCGCGCATGTGGCCGGGCACGACATCAACTATATTTCCATTGTTGGCGCGCTGCACGCCATTGGTCCAAAAGATGGGCCGCCGGTGGTGCCACTGAATCTGGTTGGCGATTTTGGCGGTGGCGGCCTGTACCT
>JAHHGO010000028.1 GCA_023252275.1 Alphaproteobacteria bacterium | reverse complement strand
CGACACCGAAGCCGTGGCGCATCTGCTGACCGTCAGCCTCAACGAAGGCGCGACGCCGGAAGAAGCCATGGTGCATGGGCAAACTCAATACCCGGCGCGATAAATTTTCGCTGACCGGCAACGATCCCTCGCCTCCGCCATAACGGGCATAGGCGGGCTGCAAATGCATCGGCCGGGGGTAATAGATCTGTGTCGGGATGCCCGATTTCGCCAGCGCCGCCTGCACCGCGTCGCGATTATCCAGCTGGATCGTATATTGCGCCCAGGCGGACTGATAGCCTGCGGGCCGGGCGGGCGCGGTGACGATATTTGACAGGCGGGAATCATAATAGCGGCTGAGCTTTTCGCGGCGGCTGCGCTCGTCTTCCAGCACAGTCAGTTTCACCAGTAATACCGCCGCCTGCAAGGTGTCGAGACGGGCATTCATCCCGATACGGACAATATCATATTTGGCCTTGCCGGTTCCATGCCCGCGGATGGAGCGCAGCTTTTCCGCCATCTCGGCGTCGGGCGTGAACAGTGCGCCGCCATCGCCGAAACAGCCGAGCGGCTTGGCCGGGAAAAAACTGGTCGCCGTCAGCGGAGCAAGCTTGCCAACGCGCACGCCATCAATTGCGCCGGACAGGCTTTGCGCCGCATCGGCAATCACATGCATGCCATGCGCGGCGGCAATTTCGCTGATGCGCCGGTAGTTGGCCGGCAGGCCAAACAGATCCACGGCAATCACGGCGGCGGGGCGCAGGCTCCTGGTCACATCTATCGCGCGCGCCAGATCATCCGCATCCAGATTACAGGAACCGGCGCCGACATCCACAAATACCGGCGTCGCGCCCAGCATCAGCACGGCTTCCGCCGTCGCGGTAAAGGTAAAGCCCGGTACATAGACCGCATCGCCGGGGCCGATATCATGCGCCATCAGCGCCATCATCAGCGCATCCGTGCCGTTCGATACGCCCACCACATTTACGCCGCCCGCATATTCACCCAGCGCGCGTTCAAATTCGGCCACTTCCGGCCCGAGAATGAACTGGCCATGATCCAGCACCGCATGCATGCGGGCGTCAATCTGCGGTTTCAGGCGGCTATATTGCGCCTGAAGATCAATGAAAGGAACCGGCGCGTTCATTATTTCGTCCTCGCCTTTTTCGGCGCGCGCTGATTTTCCTCCAGCAGGCGCAGCCCATCGGGGCCTTCCGCATAGCGCTCGCCCGTGCGCGGACAGATCAGATCATCGCCCAGCCTTTCGCCCGACCGGCTGACCCAGCCCACGCGCCGCGCCGGAGAACCAATCATCAGGGCGTGGGCGGGCACCTGGCCTGTCACCACCGCGCCCGCGCCGATCATCGCATAGGCGCCGATTTCATTGCCGCAGATGATGGTCGCATTGGCGCCGATGCTGGCTCCGCGCCGTACCAGAGTTTTGGAAAATTCATCCTTGCGCTCAATATGCGCGCGCGGCGTCAGCACATTGGTGAACACCATGCTGGGGCCGCAAAACACATCATCCTCCAGCGTGACGCCCTTATAGACCGAAACATTGTTCTGAAATTTGCAGCCATTGCCGATCACCACATCGGGGCCGACCGAACAGTTCTGGCCGAATACGCAGTTTTCGCCGATACGGCTATTGCCCAGAATATGCGAAAAATGCCAGATGCGCGTACCCGCGCCAATACTGACATCGTCATCCACCGCCGCCGTCTCATGAACAAAATATTTGGCGGCAGGCAGGCGATGCGACTTTGCGTCGAACATCACGGTCTCGCTCTTTTCAATCGATTCCTGCGCCGCATTCAACACGCGCAGCACCCGGATGGCCTCGTTCGCATCCGTGCGCGGTGTAGCCCGCGCAGCTATGCACTGTACAAAATGATCAATCTCCGCGCCAAGAGGTTCGGTTTCTTCCAGCGGGACAGGCGCGCCGTCATCCTTGGTGGCTACCGGCATGCCATCCTTCCATTCGACCGCATGCCTGTAATGCATCAGCTTGCCCTGCCAAGGCTGGGCGTCATCAAACAATAGCATGCCGCGATCGCCAACCACCACCAGCCTTTGTTCCTTGATGGGGTGCAGCCAGGATACATAAATATGCGCATTCAGGCCGGAACGAAACTCCATATGGGTCATGGTCGTATCGGCGATGCGCTTGTTCAGAAAGCCCTGCCCCGTGGCCCAGACCTTTTCCGGCGCCTCGCCCGCCAGCGCCAGGATCATCGACAGATCATGCGGCGCAAAACTCCACAGCACATTTTCCTCGCGGCGCAGCTTGCCCATATTCAGCCTGTTGGAATAGACGTAACGCAACTGCCCGATATCGCCCTCATTCACCATCTGCTTCAGGCGCAGAAAGGCCGGATGATATTGCAGCAGATGGCCGACCATCAGAATGCGCCCGCGCGCCAGCGCCAGCGCCGCCAGTTCCTCGGCGTCGGCAACCTCCAGCGCAATCGGCTTTTCAACAAACACATCCTTGCCCGCCCACAGCGCATCGCGCGCCAGCGCATAATGGGTTTCCGCGGGGGTGGCGATCACGCATCCGGTAAAATCATCGCGCCCCAGAATGGGCGGCAGTTCCGTCTGATGCATAACGCCATATTGCCGGGCAAGCGCCGCCGCTTCGGGGGCCGGATCAATAATGGCGCCCAGCAGTTTTTTTCCGGACAGAACGCGCGCCAGATTGCGGCCCCAATAACCACAACCGGCAAGCGCGAATTTAGGAGTAATATCGGATGATTTGACCACAATAACCTCGGCATGAACGGCCTGGCGTCAACGCCAGATGCACCACAGCGGCATAATTCTGAATCTAACGTTAAATGGTGTGCAGAAGGTAAATTTATGGCCCGCCAGGCTGACGCAATTACAGGCTGCGCCAGCCGGTAATGTAATAAGCGGGCGGGCCGGGTTGCCGGGATAGCCAGATTGCCGCCCGCAGCGTGACCCTGGCCCCGGATGCGAGGCGGGCCTGCGCCTCTATTTCATAGGCAAGACCATGCGATGGGCTGCCTGTTGCGCCGGATAGCTGTAGCGCCTCGCGCACCAGATCCGGGGCAAGGCGGGGGTCGGCGCCCGCCTCGCGGCAATTAACGGTCAGACCCGGAATTATCCGGTCCAGCGTGGCGCGATCCATATCCGGCAGCGCATTAAGCTGATCGAGACTTTGCCAGGGATGAGAGGGCAAGCCATCCGCGGTTTCTTCCGGCCCGGCCTCGCGGCGCGCCTCAATGGCGCTGGCAAAGCGCGCCGCCGCCGCATGCGACATGCCCTCCGCCACCCCATAGGCGCGCAATAATGCGCCTGGCGCCCAGTTGAGATCAATCGCCCCGCAGGAATCGCGCACCACGACCGTGATGCTGGCGGCGTCTTCCAACTGCACCGTGAAAGGCTGATCAAGCTCCAGCTTTTCGCGGGCTGCAGGGTCCGTCAGCGCAGCAATGGCGCGCAGCACCCCGGCCTCGGCCAGCGCCCCCGCCCGGGCCGTTTCAATCCGGTTGGCGGTGATGGCCGCATCCCCGCCGCCCATGGCAACCATGCCCGTCACCAGACCGCCAATCAGGATGACCGCCCACACGGCAATCATCAGGGCCATGCCATTTTCATCCGGTTTCATGGCGGCGGCGGCCCGGCCTTAATGGCGATGACCAGATCCGGCCAGGGCAGCGCGCCCGCCGATGGCTCAATCTGAATGCGCGCCAGCAAGGGCAGATGCGCTGTGTCTTTCCAGCCGTCATGCCAGGCCGGCGGCTTTCCCTTTTCGGGCGCGCCATAATAGGAAAATACGATGCGCCGCGCATTCACAGCCAGATCGCGCGCCTCGCCGCCTGCCGTATAAACCAGCCGCAGGCCCTGACCCGATGGCGCAATTTCCAGATCAATCAGGCGCGGCCCGTCATGCCCCTGCGCCGCGACGGGATTTGCCGGAAAGCGCATTCTGTCCGGCTGGCCGGTAAACAGCACCCGCCGGTCATAGCCCTGCTGGATAATATAGACCGGCATTTCACCAATCTGACGGCGCAGCAAATGTTGCGCCGTTTCAATTGCGCTGATCTCATCACTTAGCATCGAAGTGCGCCCGGCGGCCTTCATCGCCAGCGGCAAAGCCAGGCCAATCAGGCTCATCATCAGTCCCAGCAGCGCCAGGCTTACCAGCAGCTCAATGAGGGTAAACCCGGATTGCGATGAACCCTTGCTCATCGGGTCGAATGCTCCGGCGCCGGCGCATCCGAAAGCCGCAGGGTCGAAAGCGACACCGGCGCGCCATCATCCGGCGGCGTGACCGAAATGCGCACCGCAAAGGCCGTGACGGGTGAAGCTGTTTTTTCCTTCTGCCGCAGGATCACGCGCCGCCAGGCAAATCCATCCGGGCTGCGGCCGGATGTTTCGGCTTCTTCAAGCGCAACGCTGATGCCTGTTTCCGCCAGCAGTGATTGCGCATGCAGCAGCGCCAGCCCGGACTGCGCCGCGCGTCCGGAATTGCGCAGGCCGATGGTAAGCGCGCCCAGCAACACCCCAAGCGCCAGCGATAGCAGCAGAAATGCAACCACTACTTCGATCATGCCGAAGCCGGAAATTCGGGATCTATTCGCCAAATGCGGCACGGCCGGTCAACCAGTCAACCGTCAGGCTGCGCCGGTAGACGCCCAGGGCCAGCGTAAATCTGGCGAAGGTTGCGCTGCCATCGGGATAAAAAATCAGCGATGAACTGGAGGCGCCGGGAGCTGAATCGGTAATCGCTATGGCGCTATCCGGCACCAGACTGCGCACATCCAGCGCCACCTCGCTGCCTTGCGTTACCGCTATTGAGCGCGAGCGGCGCAACCCGTCATAGACAAGCGCCGCCGCCCGCTCCAGCCGCGCAGACTCATTCGCCCTGTATAATACAGGCGCTGAAATGCTCATCACCAGCGCCAGTATGACCAGCACCACAAGCAGTTCAATCAATGTAAATCCGTGTACGGAATGCCGGGGCTGTCTATCGGCGGAAAGACGGCTCATGGCGTGATGATGTCCGCGTCTTCATTTTCACCCCCCTCCCGGCCGTCCGAGCCATAGGACACCAGACGATAGGGCGTTCCGCCCGGCCCCGGCGACTGATAGACATAGGCATTATCCCAGGGGTCCAGCGGCACTTCCAGCGTATTCAGATATGGCCCGCGCCAGCGCGTCGTATCGGCAGGCGGCGTAACCAGCGCTTCCAGCCCGGCCTCGGTGGACGGGTAGGCGCGCATGTCCAGCCGGTAGAGATCCAGCGCCGAGGCAAATGCCTCCATCTGGATGCGGGCCGTGTCTGAACGCGCGCCGGCAAGATAACCCACAGCGCGCGGCACAATGATGCTGATCAGCAGACCCAGCACCACCAGGACGACCAGAAGCTCGACAAGGGTAAATCCGCGTTGCCAGATTTTGTTCATCTCATTCCCGCCAGTCATTTATTTATCTTATCACCAAATCATTGATGCCGGTTATAGCCCCGATCAACCCAATAATCACCACCGCCATCACGCCCCCGATCAGCAGCACCAGCACCGGCTCCAGCAGCACAATCAGCCGCCGGGCGGCGGCCTCGGCATCCATAGCGTAAATATCCGCCAGATGCGCCAGCATCTCGGCCATTGCGCTGCCCTCTTCGCCGACGCGAACCAGTTGCAACATTAATTCCGGGAACATCTGTTGCTGCGCCAGCGCATCCGACAGGGACTGGCCTTCGCGCACCCTGAGGCCCGCCTGAATAAGCCCATCCCTGAATTGATTATCCCCCGACACCGGCGCCGCCAGCGCCAGCGCCTCCGGCAGAGCCACCTTGTTCCGCAATAATTCAGACAGGCTGCGCGCCATGCGTTCCAGAATGATTTTCATGATCACCGGCCCGATATAGGACAGGCCCATCAGGCGCGCCTGCATCGCCTTGCGAAACGCCGCGCCGCGCATCTGATGGCGCAGATAAAACAGCGCCGCAAGGCCCGCCGCCAGCACGATCCAGCCATAACTGCGCAACAGACCCGCCCCGCCAAGGATGATGCGGGTAAACAAGGGCACCTCGCGTCCAAGCCCCGCGAACAGGGATTCAAACTGCGGCACGACAAACACCAGAAGCACCAGCAGCGACACCAGCGCCGCGCCCAGCAAAAGTGCGGGATAAACCAGCGCCGAACGCACCGATTGCGACAATTGATCGGCCCGCTCGGTATAATCGGCCAGCCGGTTAAGGCTCTGCCCCAGCACGCCCCCCGCCTCGGCGGCGCTGACCAATGCGCGGTAGACCGGGCCAAAGACCGGTTGCGCCGCCGGATCGCGCCGCTCCAGCGCCTGCGCCAGGCTTGCGCCCGCTCTTATCTCCGTACACAGATCTTCCGCCAGAAGCGCCAGCGCGCCGCCCGGCGCGTCGGCCGCCAGACGCACCGCATCGGCCAGCGGCAATCCGGCCTCGATCAGGCGCGCCAGCGAACGGGTGAACAATGCCAGATCACGGCGCGAAACCTTTGCCGGGCCGGAAAAACGCCACCATTGGGTCACGCGGCGCTCACCCGCAGAACTTCTTCCAGCGAGGTGACGCCACTGGCGGCCTTGGCCAGCCCGTCGGCGCGCAGGGTCCGCATGCCCGCCGCCACAAAGGCGCGCTGAATTTCGGCGCTGCCGGCGCGCGCCAGAATCAGATTTTGCAGGGTCTCATTGGCCGGAATATATTCCGCCGCCACGGTGCGCCCGGCATAACCAGTATTGCGGCAGGCGGGACATCCGCCCGGCCGCCAGATTTTCGTTCCGGCGCTCAGGCCTTCCGCCAGCCCGGCCCGTCCGGCCAGCCTGTCTTCAATCCTGCAATTCGGACACAGTTTTCGCACCAGACGCTGCGCCACTACGCCGCGCAGGGTGGACGCCAGCAGATAAGGCTCGATCCCCATATCGGCCAGCCGCGCCACCGCGCCCGCCGCGTCATTGGTATGCAGCGAGCAGAGCACCAGATGGCCCGTCAGCGCCGCCTGTATGGCGATATGCGCGGTTTCGGAATCGCGCGCCTCGCCCACCATGATCACATCCGGATCATGCCGCAGCACCGCCCGTAATATTTCGGAAAAGCCCAGACCGATCTGCGGGCGGACCTGTATCTGATTGACGCCTTCGATCTGATATTCGACCGGGTCTTCGACCGAGACGATCTTGATCTGCTCTTTCTGCAAACTGCGCAGAATGGCGTAGAGCGTTGTCGTCTTGCCGCTGCCGGTCGGACCGCAGACCAGAATGACGCCATGCGGTTGCGTGATCAGACTATCAATCTGCGCCTGCAACTCATCGCCAAATCCGAGCCGGCCGAGATGCAGCGGCGCGCGCGTCTGATCCAGTATGCGCAGCACAACCCCTTCGCCATGCAGGCCCGGCAGAATGGATACGCGCAGATCGACGCGGCGGCCCTCAATGCTGATCAGGCAGCGCCCGTCCTGGGGTTTGCGGCGCTCGGCCATATCAAGCCCGGCCAGCACCTTGATGCGGCCAATGATGGCCGGATAATGCGCAAAATCCGGCGCTTCCATCGCCGACAGCACCCCGTCAATGCGATAGCGCACCGCCAGACTGCCATCATAGGGCTCTATATGAATGTCCGAAGCCTGCGCCTGAATCGCGCCCGCGATCAGTTGCGTGACCAGACGCACCGCCACCGCCTCACTGCCCTGTTCGCGCAGATAGCGCATATCGGCGGCCAGATGCTCTGCCGGAATCGCCGAGGCAACCGGCGCGGCGGCTGTGCTCCCGTCAGGCCCGTAAAGCCGCATCAGCGCCGCCTCTATATCACCCGGAACGCCAATCTGAATGGCCGGGGCTGAACCCAGCGCAAGCTGCAACGCCTCAATGGCGTTTTTATCGAGCGGATCGGCCATTGCCGCCACCAGCCGTCCGCCCGCCTCGCGCAGGGGAACAATGCGGGCCTTGCGCAAAAAAGCCGCCGACAGCCGCTCCGGCCATACGGGCGTAACCGGATAGGCGTCCGGTTCGGTCAGCGGCAATCCCAGCACCTCGGCATAGGCCAAGGCCATATCGCGTTCCGCCACCAGCCCCAATTGAGTCAAAGCCAGATCAGCCCGGCCGCCATTTGCCTGCTGCGCCCTCGCGGCGCGGGCCAGCTGCTCCGGCTTCAGGACCCCGCGCGCGATCAGCGCCAGCGCCACCTGACCGGGAATGTCCTGCGCCCGACCGGTCTCTGGCTGTTCTTTAAGTGACACAAAGGCACCTGCATTATGGTTTTGCGCTATTTTAGCCTATCCGCCATGCGAATCACATTTTAACGTTGCTAGATTATTGCTGTTGAGTCCTCGCGGACTATAAGGGATAAAGCGATGCCTGAATTGTTTGGCTTTTTAGGGGGCGGCACATGAAATTTAGTACGCTGGCGCGGAATGGATTGCCAAGCCTTTCCATTCTTCTGCTGCTATTCTGTCTGATGCTTTCCGTCCGGGCGGCAGCGGCGGAGGATGGCCAGCATCTGGGCGTTGCGTCCTGCGCGGGCAGCACCTGTCACGGGGCCACATCGCCGGTAGCGGGCACAAATGTCCAGTTGAACGAATATGTCACCTGGGTGCGGCATGACAAACACGCCAAGGCCTATGAACTGCTGCTGAGCGACGCCTCCAAACGGATCGCCCGCAATCTGGGAATTGGCGAAGCGCATACCGCCAAAGTCTGTCTCGACTGCCATGCCGACAATCCCCCCGCCAACAAACGCGGCCCGGCTTTCCAGATCACAGAAGGCGTCGGCTGCGAGGGCTGTCACGGTGGCGCGCAGAACTGGCTGAGCAGCCACACCGCCGGACCGGCGCATAGCGATAATGTCGCAAAGGGCATGGTCGCCACCGATGATCCCGCCGCAAGAGCGGGGCTGTGCCTGTCCTGCCATTTCGGCAATCAGGAAAAATTCGTCACCCACCGCATGATGGGGGCGGGCCATCCGCGCATGAGCTTCGAACTGGACACGTTCACCCAATTGCAGCCCGCGCATTTTGTGGTCGATGAAGATTACCGCAAACGCAAAGGCGCCACATCGGGCATCAAATTATGGGCCATTGGTCAGGCCGTGATGGCGCGCGAACATATGGCGGTGCTGGCCGACAGCCGCCGCAACCGGGACGGCCTGTTTCCGGAGTTTGTTCTGTTCGACTGTCATTCCTGTCATAGCTCGATGCGCAACAAGGACTGGCAGCCGCGCAGCTCTGGCGTGCGCACACCGGGCATGCCGCATGTCAATGATTCAAGTCTGGTCATGTTACAGGTGCTGACAAATGTCATTGACCCGTCACTGGGCCAGGCGGTTTCCGCCAAAATCCGCACGCTGCATCGCGACGGCGCCACCGGCATGGCGCAGCTTTCCGCCGCCGCCGGTGATTTGCGCGACCTGACCGCACAGATGGCGACGAAATTCGCCGCCAGCCCGTTTGACGGCGATGTCATGAAGAACATGATCCGCGCGCTGGTTCAGGCCGGGCTGGATGGCAATTACAGCGATTTTGCCGACGCCGAACAGGCCGCGATGGCGATCGACACCTTGATCGCCGCGATGCGCAACGAAAAGGCGGCATCCGAAGAACAATTGGCAAAACTTTCAAAGTCGCTGGATGCGATCTATGCCGCCACGGCAAATGACGAAACCTATCAGGCGGGGCGGTTTAACACGGCGTTGAGCGGCGTTCGCGCGGCATTGGGGGGATGATATTCTGACACAGGTATCAGCGTCACAATTGGCCGGCGGCGCAACATCAGAAAATATCGGCAAGGAAGAAAGATTTGTCATCTTCGCTTCCTCTCTGGGCACCGTTTTCGAATGGTATGATTTTTTCCTGTACGCCACGCTGGCGCCATTTTTCGCGGCGCTGTTCTTTCCGCCGGGCAATGAAATGGCCGCGCTTATGTCGGCCTTCGCGACCTATGCCGCGGGGTTTCTGGTGCGCCCGTTCGGCGCGCTGGTGTTTGGCCGCATCGGCGACATGGCCGGGCGCAAATATGCGTTTCTTGTCACTATCATTGTCATGGGCGCGGCGACCTTTGCTGTGGGATTGTTGCCAACATTCGCCAGCATCGGCTGGTGGGCGCCTATCCTTCTGGTTACGCTGCGGCTGTTGCAGGGATTGGCGCTGGGCGGAGAATATGGCGGGGCGGCCACTTATGTAGCCGAGCATTCCGCACCTCAGCGGCGCGGTTTCACCACCAGCTTTATCCAGATGACGGCAACCATCGGCTTTTTTCTGGCGCTGCTGATCATCGGACTGTGCCGCATATTCATGGAGGCGGCGGTTTTTACCGATTGGGGCTGGCGGCTGCCATTTCTGGTATCGCTGATCCTGCTGCTGTTTTCCGTGATCATCCGGTTGCGGCTGAATGAATCGCCGGTGTTCCAGCAGATGCAGTCCGAGGGCCGCGCCTCAAAAAACCCGCTGACCGAAAGTTTTCTGCGCTATCCCAATAATAAATTTGCCGCACTGGCGCTGTTTGGCGCAACCGCCGGACAGGGCGTTGTCTGGTACACGGGACAGTTTTATGCGCTGTTCTTCATTCAGATCACGCTGAAGCTGGATTTTCTGCTGGCCTATGCCCTGATCGGCGCGAGCCTGCTGTTTGGCTCTCCAATGCTGATTTTCTTTGGCTGGCTGTCGGACAGGATAGGCCGGCTGAAAATCATCATGGCGGGCTGTCTGCTGGCGGCGCTGTGTTATTTTCCGCTGTTCAACGCACTGACCCAGGCGGTCAACCCGGATCTGGCGGCGTTTCACAAAAACCAGACAATTACAGTCTCGGCCGACGCCACACAGTGCAGACTGCATATATTTGTCGGCCCCTGGTCGGAATTTTCCGATTGCGACCGGGCGCAGGATTTTGTGGCCAAGCTGGGGGTTTCCTTCACCCGGCAGGATACGCCCGGCCAGCCGGTCAGCCTGAGCATTGGTGAAACGCGCATCGAAGGCTGGGACGCCGCGAAATGGCAGGCCGCGTTCACTGCCGCCGGATTGCCGGCCAGGGCCGATCCCGCAAAAGTGGACTGGATCATGGCGGAGCTGATCCTGCTGGCCATGCTGGCTTTTGTGGGCATGGTTTATGGGCCGATCGCCGCCTATCTGGTGGAACTGTTCCCGGCCAAAATCCGCTATTCTTCGATGTCCCTGCCCTATCATATCGGCAATGGCTGGTTCGGCGGCATGCTGCCGCTGCTGGCCACGGCGATCGTGGCGGCGACCGGCAACATCTATAACGGGCTGTGGTATCCCATAGGCGTGGCCCTAATGACCTGCATTACCGGCATGGCCTTCCTGCATGAGACAAAAAATGTCGATATATCGCATTAATCCGGGTGCGTCCGGCCCCTGGATGGGATATTGATCCAGCCGCCAGTATACGGGGAGTAGCGCAGCCTGGTAGCGCATCTGCTTTGGGAGCAGAGGGTCGCTGGTTCGAATCCAGTCTCCCCGACCATCCCTCACACTGCGGGCTTGGGATGGCGAAGCCATCCGGAACCGTTAGGCCGAAAGATGCGGCTTGCAAGGGAACTGCACTACTCTGTCATGCTGAGCGCAGTGAAGCATCTCCCGCCGCGAATTCCGCCGGGGGATTCTTCGCTTCGCTCGGAATGACAATGTTTGGCTGCTGGATTGCCACGGCGTGTTCCCTGCTTTTCTAATGCTTCGGATAGCAAGCCACGCGAAGGCGATCTCAGGCCGGTATCAGCCGCATGCAAACCCTTAACCAGCCCCCTGCCATAATGCGCCTGTACCTGATAGATAATGGTCAGGCGCGATTCGGCGCGATAATATTGCTGGAAGTATATGGCCGACCTGTTCAAAAAATCCACTGCTGCAAGTGACCAGAGCTACACCGCCCAGGATATTGAAGTGCTGGAGGGGCTGGAGCCGGTGCGCCGCCGCCCCGGCATGTATATTGGCGGCACCGATGAGCGCGCGCTGCATCATCTGGCGGCGGAGGTTTTCGACAATGCCATGGATGAGGCCGTTGCAGGCCATGCATCGCGCATAGAAATCACGCTGGAGGCCGATGGCAGCCTGACCGTGCATGATAATGGCCGTGGCATACCGGTTGATCCGCATCCCAAATTCAAACCCAAATCCGCGCTGGAAGTCATTCTCACCACGCTGCATTCCGGCGGCAAGTTTGGCGGCAAGGCCTATGCCACGTCGGGCGGTCTGCATGGCGTCGGCATATCCGTTGTCAACGCTTTGTCGGAACGGCTAACCGTTGAGATCGCCCGCGACAAACAGCTTTATGAACAAAGCTATTCCCGCGGGGCGGCCACCAGCAAGCTGCGCCAGAAAGGCCCGGCCGGAAACAGGCGCGGAACGACCATCAATTTTTATCCCGACAAACAGATTTTCGGCGCGCAGGCGCATTTCAAACCGGCGCTGCTGTATAAAATGGCGCGCGCCAAGGCCTATCTCTATGCGGGCGTTGAAATCCGCTGGAAATGCGCGCCCGAATTGCTGAAGGGCGCGGGCGATACGCCGGAAAGCGAAGTGCTGCATTTTTCCGGCGGGCTTTCCGATTATCTGAACGCCAGCGTGGGCCATTATGCGCTGGTCACGCCCAACAGTTTTACCGGCAGTGAAAAACTGCCCAAGGATCGCGGCAAGGTGGAATGGGCCATCGCATGGTATGGCGATGGCGACGCCCTGATGGAATCCTATTGCAACACCATTCCCACCACCGCGGGCGGCACCCATGAGGCCGGATTAAAAACCGCGCTGTACCGGGCGCTGCGGGGCTATGGCGAACTGACCGGCAATAAAAAAGCGGCCCTGCTGACCGCCGAAGATGTCACCGGCACGGCGGGCATCATATTGTCGCTGTTTATCCGCGATCCGGAATTTCAGGGCCAGACGAAAGAAAAGCTGACCTCGGCCGACGCCGCGCGGCTGGTTGAAAATGCCGTGCGCGATCATTTCGATCATTGGCTGTCGGGCGCGCCGAGCGACGCCAGCAGGCTTCTGGACTGGTGCATCGAGCGCGCCGAGGAACGCCTGCGCCGCCGTCAGGAGCGCGAGACCAGCCGCAAAACCGCCACCCGCAAGCTGCGCCTGCCCGGCAAACTGTCCGACTGTTCCAGCGACAGCATTGAGGAAACCGAAATCTTTCTGGTCGAAGGCGACAGCGCCGGCGGGTCGGCCAAACAGGCGCGCGACCGCAAAACCCAGGCCATCCTGCCCCTGCGCGGAAAAATTCTCAATGTCGCCAGCGCCTCGCTCGACAAACTCTCCGGCAATCAGGAAATTGCGGATATATCCCTGGCGCTGGGCTGTGGCAGCGGCGAGCGCTACCGCGATAATGAATTGCGCTATGGCAAGGTCATCATCATGACTGACGCCGATGTGGACGGCGCGCATATAGCCTCGCTGCTGATCACATTTTTCTACCGGCAAATGCCTAATCTGATCAAAAGCGGACGCTTATATCTGGCCATGCCGCCGCTCTACCGTCTGACCCAGGGCGCGAAAAGCGCCTATGCGCGCGATGATGCGCATAAAGACGAATTAATGAATACTATTTTCAGCGGGCGCGGCAAGGTTGATGTTGGCCGTTTCAAAGGGCTGGGTGAAATGATGCCGGCGCAATTGCGCGAAACCACCATGGACCCGAAAAAGCGCAATCTGCTGCGGGTGGTGTTAAGCGAATCCGGAGAATCCGAAACCGCTTCGCTGGTCGAGCAGTTGATGGGGCGCAAGGCGGAATTGCGCTTTGCCTTTATTCAGGAACGCGCCGCCTTCGCAACCGGGCTGGATATTTAAGTTTCGCTGCGCTAAAAATACATGTTAGATCGTGTAGTTAAGAGCAACCACTGGAGGCTACCATGAAGAAGTTTATTATCGAACGCGATCTGCCTGCGATTGGCAGCGCCGAGCGTGACGCCCTGCGAGAGGCTGCGAAAACCTCCAACAAGGCATTGTCCGAACTGGGAACGGACATTCAATGGCTGGAATCCTATGTTGCAGCCGACAAAACATTCTGCGTCTATCTGGCCAAAGACGAAGCCCTCATTCATGAGCATGCTAAAAAGAGCGGCTTTCCCGCCAGCAAAATTACCGAAGTCCGGCGCATGATCGATCCGACCACGGCCAATGGCTGAGACCTGACAAATCAAATTTGATGACTTAGATATGTTAAAAATCCTGTTCGGCGCAAGCGTGCTGCTGCTGGGCGCCTGTGCGCAGCAAAATGTGATCAGCCATGTCAATCAGCGCCCGATATTTTCTCCTTCGCTGCTTGCCTATGCGGCGCGCGATGGCGCGGCGCCGCTTGAAATTCATGGCGCCCTGCCCGCCGGCCTGACAGCAGAGGAGCTTGCCCCGGCGCTGCGCCTGCCGGGCAGATCCGAGGGATTGCGTCTGGTCACAGCGCAAAGCCCGGATCGCGCAGTAACAGATTCCGGAAATGCGGCCATCGCCCTATTGGATGACAGAATTAAAACCATGCTGGGACGCGACGGACGCGATTTTCGCATCGTCCTGCTGTTTCATCCGCATTATCAAACCCTCCCGGAACGGGCCTGCGAAGAAGCAAGCGAAATTCCTTCTGAAACAGGCGGGGATGTCCGGGTCATGGCGGTATACTGCATCGGCAATCATGAAGCCGCGAGCGGTCAGGCCCGCATCCTTGCGCCCTATGCGGATAGCAAAGGCATTGCTGGGGCGATAAATCTGCTGCTGATCGACATGTCACGCCCGCAGCCCGATAGCGGCTTTCAGTCCGGCGATCGGTGGCGTGATTAAACCAGCGTCATGCCGCCATCCGCCACGATCAGCGCGCCAGTAATAAAGCTCGACAAGGGGCTGGCCAGAAATATGGAAATGCCCTGAAAGTCATCGGGTATGCCATAGCGCCGCACGGGTGAATTCCGGACCGCATAGCTAACGACGCGCGATTGCACATTAGGCCCTTCGCACGGCATCATTTCGCTATCCACCAGGCCAGGCAATACGCAGTTCACCTGAATATTATCCGGCCCCCAGGCCACTGCAAGGCTCTGGGTCATATGGTCCATGCCGCCCTTTGAAGCGGCATAGGCGATCAGTTTGGGATGCCCCATCTGCTTGGTGATTGCCGAACCGATATTGATGATCTTGCCGCCGCCAGCTTTCAGCATTTCGGGATAGACCGCCTGGCAGCACAGAAACACCGAGGTCAGGTCGATGGCCAGAAAATTATTCCATTCCTCCAGCGGCATCTTTGCGGCGCTATGGGCATAGCTGATGGCCGCATTGTTGAACAGAATGTCAACCCGGCCAAGCGCCGCCACGGTTTCTTTCACCATGCGCCTGACGTCGTCTTCTTTCGAGACATCCGCCTGCACCCGCAAAATCTTCGGGCCGATGCCTTTCAGATTTTCATAAGCCACGTCCAGCTTATCCATATTGCGGCCCACAATGGCAACCGCCGCGCCGGCATTCGCCATGCCGCGCGCGATGCCCAGCCCCAACCCGCCATTGCCGCCAGTGACAATTGCAACTTTTCCCGTCAGATCAAATCCATCAAGCATATTGTTTTGCATTGTTTGATTTCCTTACAGAGCCAGGGACAGGCCGCCATCGGCAACGATCAGGGAGCCGGTGATAAAGCTGGAGGACGGGCTGGCCAGAAAAACCGACAGGCCCTGAAAATCGTCAGGTATGCCATAGCGCCGAACCGGAGAGCGTTTTACCACGACTTCAATCATCTTCGATTGCACATTCGGTCCCGAGCAGGGCATCATTTCGCTATCGACCAGACCAGGTATCACGCAGTTGACCTGAATATTATCCGGCCCCCAGGCGACGGCGAGGCTCTGGGTCATATGGTCCATGCCGCCTTTGGCCGCGGCATAGGCGATCAGTTTGCCATGCCCCA
Source organism: Alphaproteobacteria bacterium (assembly GCA_023252275.1). Lineage (GTDB taxonomy): Bacteria > Pseudomonadota > Alphaproteobacteria > UBA11222 > UBA11222 > UBA11222. The sequence continues at coordinate 7,378 of JAHHGO010000028.1, read as the reverse complement.
TCTGCTGGGTGATGATCGAGCCGATATTGATGATCTTGCCGCCGCCGACTTTCAGCATTTCGGGATAGACCGCCTGACTGCACAGAAATACGGAAGTCAGATTGATGGCGATAAACATGTTCCATTCATCCAGCGTCATCTTGTCCGCCGGGCGGCCATAACTGACCGCCGCATTGTTGAACAGAATATCGACCCGGCCAAGCGCCGCCACGGTTTCTTTCACCATGCGCCTGACGTCGTCTTCTTTCGAGACATCCGCCTGCACCCGCAAAATCTTCGGGCCGATATCTTTCAGGTTTTCATAGGCGGTATCAAGCTTGTCCTGATTGCGTCCGACAATCGCCACGGCAGCGCCCGCATTGGCCAGTCCGCGCGCAATGCCCAGTCCGAGGCCGCCATTGCCGCCCGTAACAATGGCCACTTTGCCCTTCAGATTAAAAATATCCAGCATACCCGCCTAACTCCCCGTAATTATTTTATTGTTCCTAACCTTACTTTCATAAAGCCCGTATGGAAAGCAGGGATTCTTACCGTTTTAATAATTTCATGACCGGCAACGGCCCTGAGCATTTTTGCAGTGCCCGTGCTCTATTACCGTTTCATGACGCGCCTGCGGGCGCTGCCAAAAACCGCATAAGACCAAATAGGCGCCTCGTATTGTTGACAAATACGCCTATATAGTTAAGGTGCGGCGCAAAGTAGCCGGAGCGGTGGCCGGGGCGAGATTCGCCCAGTTCTCCTCCAGTTGATTTTTCCCTATCCTTATCACCAACATTTGCAGGTAACCCCAACCACACATGGACTTTTCCAATCTCGGTCTGAGTACAGACCTGCTGCGCGCCGTAACCGACGCCGGCTATACAACCCCCACGGCGATCCAGGCGGAAGCCATACCGGAAGTTCTCAAAGGCAGGGATATTCTCGGAATCGCGCAAACGGGCACTGGTAAAACAGCCAGCTTTACACTTCCCATGATCGACCTCCTGGCGCAGGGACGCGCCAAGGCGCGCATGCCACGCACCCTGATTCTGGAGCCAACGCGCGAGCTGGCCATGCAGGTCAGCGAGAATTTTGAGGTTTACGGCAAATATCACAAGCTCAGCATGGCGCTGCTGATTGGCGGCGTATCGTTCAATGATCAGGCGAAACTGATCGACCGCGGCGTCGATGTGCTGATCGCCACCCCCGGACGGCTGCTCGATCATTTCGGGCGCGGCAAGCTGATGCTGCACGGCGTTGAAATTCTGGTGATCGATGAAGCCGACCGCATGCTGGACATGGGCTTTATCCCGGACATCGAAAAAATCTGCAAGCTGCTGCCGCCTTCTCGCCAGACACTGTTTTTCTCGGCCACCATGCCCAGCGAAATTCAGCGCCTGACACAGGCCTTTCTCAACAATCCCAAGCGCATTGAGGTGGCCTCGCCAACCTCCGCCGCCAAGACCGTCAAACAGTCACTGGTCATGGTTGACGCTCGCGAGAAACGCAAGGCGCTGCGCGCGCTGCTGCGCTCCGAGCCTGTCGCCAACGCCATTATATTCTGCAACCGCAAGCGTGATGTGGATGTGCTGTTCAAAAGCCTGAAAGAGCACGGCTTCAGCGTTGGCGCCCTGCATGGCGATATGGAACAGCGGCACCGGCTACAGGTTCTGGAACAGTTCAAGGCCAATGAAATACAGATTCTGGTCGCCAGCGATGTGGCGGCGCGCGGCCTTGATATTCCAAAGGTCAGTCACGTCTTCAATTTCGATGTGCCGATCCATTCCGAGGATTATATTCACCGCATCGGCCGCACCGGACGCGCCGGGCGTGAAGGTTTCGCGTTCATGTTCGCATCACCGGCCGAGACGAAATATGTCGACGCCATTGAACGCATGACGGGCATTCCCATCCCCCGGAGCGAAAGCGCGGGTACAGTCCCGCTGGCCGCTTCAGATGCGCCGGAGGAAATAGTTGCGGATGCACAGGAGCCGCCCAAACGCCGCCGTCCAACATCGCGGCGCGCCAAAACGGATAAGCCGGTTGAATCCGGAACCGTGCCCTTATCTGAAAAAGTCGTTGAAATAGCGGCTGAAAAAACAGTTGAGCCGCAACGCGCTGAACGCCGTGGCCCGGATCGTCATGTGTCCGAACGCCATGCCCCGGATCGTCATGTCTCGCAACCCTTGCCGCGTGATGATCACCGCCGTGGCGATCACGGCGTCGTCGGCATGGGCGATCATGTGCCGGCCTTTATCCTGCGCCCGGTGCCGGGCAATCTGATAAAATCAGCCCCCGGACTGGACGCGGAACAGGGTTAGCCTGCATCAGGCGAAACCCTATTCAAATTCCAGAATGACCTGATCGACGGCCAGGCTGTCCCCGGCTTTTACCTTGATCGCGGACACCACGCCGTCGCTTTCAGCGCGCAGAATATTCTGCATCTTCATCGCTTCGACAATCGCAAGCGTCTCGCCCGCCTTGATCTCCTGCCCGACCTCGACGGCAATGGAAACCACCAGACCGGGCATGGGACAGAGCAGGAATTTCGACAGATCGGGCGCAATTTTTTCCGGCATCAGCGCAAACAGTTGCGCCGCGCGTTCGCTGCGCATAATGCCTTTTACCGTCGCCCCGCGATGCGTCAGCAGACGGTAGCTGGCCTGCCGGTCAATCTGCACAATCATCTTCCGGCCATCCACCGTGGCGCGCATGACCGGCTGCACCGGGGTCCAGTTCGTGATCACCCGGCAGGGTTTTGAGGCGCCGTCAAAGGTAACCAGACAGCCGCCTTCGGCCAGCACCGCATCACCCGGATAGTTCACGCCGTCCAGCGTGATCACCCAGGCCCGGCTGCGGATATTCTGATAGCCGCGCTTTATCTGGCCGGTGATCTCGCCTGCCCGCACACCCTGCTGCAAATAGATAAAGGCGGTCAGCGCCGCCAGATCGCGCTTTACTTCCGGCGATAGATCGGTGCCATGAAACCCTTCGGGCCATTCCTCGGCGATGAAGGCCGTGGTCAGCCGGCCTTCGCGAAACCGGGGATGCTCCATGACCGCCGCCACAAACGGCACATTGTGCTGAATGCCGCGAATATGAAACGCGTCCAGCGCGTCATTCATCGCCACGATAGCCTCGATGCGCGTGGGGGCGTGGGTGCACAATTTGGCGATCATCGGGTCATAATACATGGAAATTTCCGCGCCCTCGAACACGCCGGTATCGTTGCGCACCGTAACGCCGTCCTGCACGGATTCAGCCGGCGGCTGATAGCGCACAAGGCGGCCTATGGATGGCAGGAAATTGCGAAACGGATCTTCAGCATAGACGCGGCTTTCCATCGCCCATCCGTTCAGCTTGACATCGTCCTGGGTGATCGACAGTTTTTCGCCCGCCGCCACACGGATCATCTGTTCGACCAGATCAATGCCGGTGATCAGTTCGGTCACCGGATGCTCCACCTGTAAACGGGTGTTCATTTCCAGAAAATAAAAATTGCGATCCTTGTCGACAATAAATTCGACCGTCCCGGCGGATTCATAATTCACCGCCCGGCACAAAGCGACAGACTGCTCGCCCATGGCCTTGCGCGTGGCTTCGTCCAGAAACGGGCTGGGTGCTTCTTCGACCACCTTCTGATGGCGGCGCTGGATTGAACATTCGCGTTCGCCCAGATACAGCGTATTGCCATGCTTGTCGGCCAGCACCTGAATTTCGATATGGCGCGGCTCGGTCACAAATTTTTCGACAAACACCCGGTCATCGCCGAAACTTGAAATGGCCTCGGCGGTTGCGGCGGGAAAGCCTTCGCGCACATCGGCCTCGTTCCAGGCAATACGCATGCCCTTGCCGCCACCGCCGGCCGAAGCCTTGAGCATCACCGGATAGCCGATGCCGGAGGAAATTTTCACCGCCTCATCAGTATCCTTAATCACACCAAGATAGCCCGGCACCGTATTGACCTTTGCGGCGGCCGCAAGCTTTTTGGATTCGATCTTGTCTCCCATGGCCTGAATGGCGCGCACATTGGGGCCGATAAAGGCGATGCCCTCTTTCTGCAACCGCTCGGCAAAGGCGGTATTTTCGGACAGGAAGCCATAGCCTGGATGCACCGCCTGCGCACCCGTCTGCTTGACGGCGGCAATGATTCTGTCCGCGAGCAGATAGGATTCAGCCGCGGGCGGCGGCCCGATATGCAAAGCCTCATCCGCCATCTTCACATGCAGCGCCGCCGCATCCGCATCGGAATAGACGGCGACGGTTTTAATGCCCATACGCCGGGCCGTTTTGATAACGCGGCAGGCAATTTCACCGCGATTGGCGATCAGAATTTTTGTGAACATTATGATTACAGTCTACAGAGGAATATTGGCGTGTTTTTTCCAGGGATTTTCCAGCTTCTTGTTGCGCAGACGCTGTAATCCCAGCGCGATACGCCGCCGCGTTGAATGGGGCATGATGATTTCATCAATATAGCCCCGATTGGCGGCGACAAAGGGATTGAGAAACTGGCTTTCATATTCCTCGGTGCGCGCGGCGATTTTTTCGGGCGAGCCGATTTCATTGCGGAAGATGATTTCCACCGCGCCCTTGGCGCCCATCACGGCAATGCCAGCGGTTGGCCAGGCGAAATTCAGATCGCCACGCAGATGCTTGGACGCCATCACCACATAGGCGCCGCCCATCGCCTTGCGGGTAATTATCGTGATCTTCGGCACTGTCGCCTCGCAATAGGCGAATAGCAGCTTGGCGCCATGCTTGATCAAGCCGCCATATTCCTGCGCGGTTCCCGGCAGAAAGCCCGGCACATCCACCAGCGTGACAATCGGAATATTGAAGCAATCGCAAAACCGCACAAAGCGCGCCGCCTTGCGGCTGGCGTCGGAATCAAGACAGCCCGCCAGCACCATCGGCTGATTGCCGACAATACCGACCGACTGGCCATCAATGCGTGCAAAGCCGGTAATGATATTTTTGGCGAAATGTTCCTGAATTTCAAAGAAATCGCCCTCATCGGCGATTTTCAGGATCAGTTCCTTCATATCGTAAGGCTTGTTAGCGTTGTCCGGCACCAGCGTGTCGAGCGAAATTTCAATGCGGTCCGGTATATCCCATGTCGGACGCAACGGCGCCTGCTCGCGATTATTGGCGGGCAGAAAATCCATCAGGCGGCGGATCTGCTCCAGTGTTTCGACATCATTGTCATAGGCCCCGTCGGCTATGGATGATTTGGTGGTGTGGATGCTGGCCCCGCCAAGCTGTTCTGCGCTGACATCTTCCTGGGTGACGGTTTTCACCACATCCGGCCCGGTCACAAACATATAGGATGTGTCGCGCACCATGAAAATAAAGTCGGTCATGGCCGGCGAATAGACATCGCCACCCGCGCAGGGCCCCATGATCACCGATATTTGCGGGATGACGCCGGACGCCAGCACATTGCGCTGAAAAATTTCAGCATAACCGCCCAGACTGTCCACGCCTTCCTGAATGCGCGCGCCGCCCGCATCCATCAGCCCGATGATCGGCGCGCCATTGCGCAACGCCATATCCTGCACCTTGCACACTTTCTGCGCATGGGCCTGCGACAGCGAACCGCCAAACACGGTAAAATCCTTGGCGAAGACATAGACGATACGCCCGTCAATGGTGCCCCACCCGGTAACCACGCCATCGCCGGGAAATTTCTGTTCGGTCATGCCGAAATCCGCGCAGCGATGCTCCACGAACATATCAAATTCTTCAAATGAACCGGGGTCCAGCAGCAGTTCCAGCCGTTCCCGCGCTGTCAGTTTGCCGCGCGCATGCTGCCCATCAATACGGCGTTGCCCGCCACCCTGACGCGCTTCCAGCCGTTTCGCTTCCAACTTGCCAATCGTATCCATTAAACCCCCGGCTAAAGTCCTGTACCAGCGGGGCTTGGCATAGCATCAAAACGGATTGGCTTCCAGCCCCTGTAATAAAAGCAGCATATTTGCGGCATGCGAGAACGCCCTGAAAGCATCCGCCCTGTTGGCCGCGGCCTGGACGTCTTCGCCCCATTTTTCGCGTTGCCAGTCCTCATCTATATTGACCACGCGCCAGGCTTGCGCAGCGTTTAGCCGTCCTTCAGCCATAGCAAGGGCGACGATCAGCGACCCGCCAATGCCGGTGGCCGCGCGCAGCGCGCCAAGCTGCAACGGATCGGCCTGTAAAATGCGCGCCCTTAAGGCCGCAAGGGCGCCAGTGTCCTGTGCGATCGCCACAATGCCGCTGGTGGCGTGCAGACGCGCGCCATAATGTTCCTCCGCCCAATCCAGCAACGGATCCCACGCCGCCTTCTGGCGCGCCGCCAGCGCCACAGGATCATCGGTGCGATAGCACAGCAGATCGGTTTCACCATAGGCCGCCAGTTCATCCATCAGTCTGGCCCGCTCGGCGGCGCTGCAATCAAGCGCATTGCAAACCAGTTGATGCAGGCCCATGCGCGCCAGTTGCAGCTCTTCGCCCTGAGCCTGCCATTCCGCCGCCAGCGCTTCGGCCAGCGCCCTGCTGGCCAGCAGCAGCGTATGGCCTCCGGGGGTGCGCACCGGTTTGCCATCCAGCGCCACATGATAACCGCCATCCGCCTGCACGGCGGCGGCGATTTTATAAAAGCGTTTCAGTTTGGCGGGGGGCATGCCGCGCCGTCCCTAGCCGCGGCCGCGATAGGGCGGCACATCCTGTGGCGGGATCCACATATTTTTGGGCGCCGGGCCGGTTTGCCAGAACACATCAATCGGCATGCCGCCGCGCGGATACCAATAGCCGCCAATGCGCAGCCATTTGGGCGAAATGGCGGTGCGTATGCGCTTGGCGATGCCGACCGTGCAGTCCTCATGAAAAGCGCCATAATTGCGGAAGGATTGCAGATACAGCTTCAGCGATTTGGATTCGATAATCCATTTGGCAGGCACATAATCGATCATCAGATGCGCGAAATCCGGCTGGCCCGTCAGCGGACATAGCGATGTGAATTCCGGACAGGTAAAACGCGCCACATAATCCGTATCCGGATGCGGATTGGCGACTTTTTCAAGCAGGGCCTGTTCGGGCGTTTTGGGTATGGAGACTTTTTTTCCAAGTTGCGTCAGCGACGACTTCTTTCCAAGCTGCGTAAGAGACGATTTCTTTGGCATACTCCCTACCCTTAATGGCTTAATATCTGGCTGAGAAATTCCCGGGTGCGCGGATGTTGCGGATTATTGAAAAAAAGCTCGGGCGTGTTTTCTTCAACGATCTGGCCCTCATCCATGAAAATCACCCGGTCGGCAACCGTGCGGGCAAAACCCATTTCATGGGTGACGCACAGCATGGTCATGCCCTCGCCCGCCAGCCCGATCATCACATCCAGCACCTCCTTGATCATTTCCGGATC
>JAHHGO010000289.1 GCA_023252275.1 Alphaproteobacteria bacterium | reverse complement strand
AGCAGCACCGGCTGCCCTTCCACATCTCCACTAATGCCGTGCCCCGCAATGCTGTTAAATGCGGTGACGGCGGGCAAGCTCAGGCCGCGATGCTGCGCCGCGCGCACAATCGCCTCGCCCAGCGGATGCTCGGAGCCAACCTCGACCGCCGCCGCCAGCCGCAAAATATCAGCTTCCATCTGCCCGCCAAACGGCACGATATCGGTAATTTCCGGTTCGCCGCGCGTCAGGGTGCCGGTTTTGTCGAACACGATCACATTCAGATTGCGCGCCCGCTCCAGCACCTCGGCGCCCCGGATTAATATGCCGGCCTCGGCGCCCTTGCCAACGCCCACCATCAGCGCGGCGGGCGTAGCTACACCCAATGCGCAGGGACAGGAAATGATCAACACCGCAATAAAAGCCAGCAGCGCTTGCGGAAAATCTCCGGCCAGCCACCAGCCAAAAAACGCCAGGAAAGCAACGCCGACAACGGCCGGCACAAAATAGCCCGTCACCTGATCGGCCAGACGTTGCACCTGCGCGGTGCTGGTTTGCGCCTCTTCGACCAGCCTGATGATTTGCGCCAGCGCCGTGTCTTTGCCGATACGGGTGGCGGTAAAGCGCAGCATGCCGCTGCGGTTAAGCGTGCCGCCAATCACTTTTGCTCCCGGCGCTTTTTCCACCGGCATTGATTCGCCGGTCAGCATGGATTCGTCGACCGACGAGGTTCCCTCCAGCACATCGCCATCGGTTGGGATGCGCTCGCCCGGGCGCACCACGACCACTTCGCCTGCCATGATTGCCTCGGCCGGAATCTCCTCCTCCTTGCCGTCGCGCACCACATTCGCGACAGCGGGCCGCAAATCCATCAGCTTGCGCACCGCCGCAGACGAACGCTTCTTGATGATCTCTTCCATATATTTGCCGAGCAGTACAAAAGCGATGATGACGGCGGAAACTTCGAAATAAACCTCGCGTTCATTCACCTTTACCGGCAGAACATCCGGAAAGAACACCACCGCAACACTGAAAAAGTAGGCGACACTGGTGCCGAGCGCGATCAGGAAATCCATGTTGATGGACCCCGAACGCAGCGCCGCCCATGCGCCCTTGTAAAACCCCCAGCCACCGATAAATTGCACCGGCGTCACCAGAATGAACAGCCACACCCCCCAGGTGAACCACGGCAATGCCGGGATCGGCGCCCAGCTTACGATGGTGGCGCCGGTGGCCAGCGCGATGAATGCGCCCGCGCGTAACATCGCCAACGCCAGCACGCCGGTCAGCGCGACAGTAACGCGTGTGCGCATGGATTTAAGTTCGCGCTCGGGATCTTCGAACGTGCTTTTGCAGCCGGAACTGCAAAAATAATACATCCGTGCGCCGCGCTCCGATGTCAGGCGGGCCGCCACCGCCCCCGCCTTTTTGACCATCATGCCGCAGATCGGATCCTTGGCCATTTCGCCGGGGGCCACAGCATTGCCGCCCGCAGGATGCGCGTGAGCATGATCGGTCATTGGCGTGTTCCTTATGCCATCTCATAGTCAGTTGCGTGATTTGACGCCATGCGGCCCCCCCCGGATGTTGAGCCAAGTCAAATCCCCGGGCGTTTTCCTGGGCTAGCATTCAGTTTCAAAAAACAACCCTATTGCCATATATACCCATATGGGGTATTTATCAAGCATGAATGCGAAAACCAAAAAAAGCTGCCTGAACCGCCTCGCCCGGATCGAGGGGCAGGTGCGCGGCGTGCGCAACATGATCGACGAAGACCGCTATTGCATCGACAT
>JAHHGO010000288.1 GCA_023252275.1 Alphaproteobacteria bacterium | reverse complement strand
ATTCCCAGTCAAACAATTCGCCGGGATCGCGTTTACGCCCCGGCGCGACATCGGAATGGCCCAGCACACGATGGGGCGGAATCGGGTGGCGCAATAGAATTTCGTGGCAAAGTTCCGCAAGCCGCCGCATCTGTAATTCTGGAAAATTGCGATAGCCCAGATCATGGCCGGGATTGACCAGCTCGATCCCGATGGAGCGGCTGTTAATGTCCTGCTCACCTGCCCAACAGGAAACCCCCGCATGCCAGGCGCGCTTTTCCTCCGCCACCAACTGATAGATCTGGCCATCTTCATCGATCAGATAATGCGCGCTGACTTTGGCCGCTGGGTCGCACAACCGCGCCAACGCATCTTCACCTGAGGCCATGCCAGTATAATGCAGCACCAGCATATCAATGGGGCCCATTGTCCGGTCAGTATAATTGGGCGAAGGACGCGCAATGACCTGCATGACAGTTCAGCCTCCCGTATCCACCAAAGCCTTTTGGCGGCTGGACACAATCGCAACACCGATCAATGTCATCGCGCCACCCAGTATAATGCGCGTGGTAATGCTATCCCCCAACAGGGTCACCCCGAAAACCACCCCCCACACCGGCGACAATAAAGTAAGCGGCGCGGTTTGTGTCACCTCATAGCGCTGCAACAGATAATACATGCCCGCATGGCCGATCAGGCTTGTTCCCAGAACCGTGTACAGCACGCCGCCCCATCCGGCCCAGCTTGCGTTCATCATCGCGTCAAGCTGGCCCTTCTCCATCAGCAGCGTGAGGGGGGCCAGCACCGGCCAGCTTAGCAGCGCAATCCATGCCTGAAGTTCAAACACGCCAACGCCTTCCAGGCGGCGCATATAGATCATGGCGACCGATCCCACCAGCGCGGCCAGAATGACCAGAATCAGCCCGTTCAGATATTGGAACACCACCGGATCAAAGCCAATGATCATCACGCCGATAAACGAGGTGGAAATACCGGCCCAGCGTTTCCAGTGGACTTTTTCGTTCAGAAAGATGATCGACATGATGGTGGCGAACGGAACGCCCAACTGCCCTGCAATGGCGACGGTCGATACATCATGCGCGGCCGCAAGGCCCATATAAAAGATGGCGAAATGCACCCCGCCCATGGTCAGCGAGATAATGACGATGGACAACATCTGTCCGCGATGCAGTTTCAGAAACGGTGCGAGAATGATGCTAAGCAGCAAAAACCGCAGGCCCGTAAACAGAATCGGCGGCAGCTCAGTCACGCCTGCCTTGCCGGCGACGTAATTGAACCCCCACACCAATGTAATAAACAGGATCAGGGCAAGGTGCGGAGGAGACATAAGGTGGTTCTAATGGATGCCTCTTTGTTTGGCAACCTTGTCATAAGAGTAAGTGATGGTGGCAATTTTCGCATTGGCCACCATGATGAATTCTTCCGGCAGGCCCTGGGCGATCAGCAAATCGGGATGATTTTCGCGCACCAGACGGCGATAGGTCTGTTTGAGCACGGCATCGGTCACGGTATGCGAAAGCCCCAAAATCACGTAGGGATCAGCCGCATCGGCCCCAACATGCCCTGCCCTGATGCGCGCCCAGTCCGCGTCGCCGAAACCGAAAATGACGGCGACCGAACGCAGAAACGCTTCTTCCTTGGGATGAAAAATATTGTCCGCCTTGGCGATAAAAAACAGGCCATCCAGCAAATCTTCCAGCACGCGGGGCTTGGTTTTGAACATTGCGGCGATCTGTTTGGCATATTGCTCATACCCGGCCACATCCTTGCGGGCCAGATCGAAAATACG
>JAHHGO010000287.1 GCA_023252275.1 Alphaproteobacteria bacterium | reverse complement strand
CGGCTGCTATACCGGTTTTTTGATATATCCGGCGGGCGCGTGCTGATTGACGGGCAGGACATTTCCAAGGTTACCCAGGCGTCGCTGCGCGCCGCCATTGGCATTGTGCCGCAGGATACGGTGCTGTTCAATGACAGCATTGGGTATAATATCCATTATGGCCGCCCTGCCGCCACGGAGCCGGAAATTCGCGAGGCGGCGCGGCTGGCCCAGATCGATCGCTTTGTCGCCAGCCTGCCGGAGGGCTATGACAGCCGGGTGGGCGAGCGCGGCCTGAAACTTTCGGGCGGCGAGAAGCAGCGCGTGGCCATTGCCCGGACCATTCTGAAAAACCCGCCAATCCTGATTCTGGATGAAGCGACATCGGCGCTGGACACCCATACCGAACGGGACATTCAGGCCTCGCTGGCGGAAATTTCCGCTAATCGAACGACGCTGGTGATTGCGCACCGCCTATCGACGATTATCGATGCGGATGAAATTCTGGTGCTGGATGGCGGGCGCATCATTGAGCGCGGCACACATGAAAATCTGCTGCGTCAAAACGGCGCCTATGCCCATCTGTGGCAACGCCAGCAAACAGAAGAAGTGGAAACAACCGCTGTAGCGCCCATGTCACAACAGACCCCTTTAATAAAATCCACCGCTTAACTTGCGGCGGCGGTAAGGCTAGACTGTCAAACCGGCTTGTGCCGCAATATACCGAGAGTAAAATACCAGCATGGAAGTACTGACCTCGATTTTTACGCCGATCCATCGGGAAGGCCATCGCTTTATCGCAATCTTTGCCGCGGTTACACTGCTGCTGTTTCTGATTTATGATCCGTTAGGCTGGGCCGGGGTTATTCTGAGCTGCTGGTGCGCCTATTTCTTTCGCGATCCGGCCCGGGTAACGCCGGAACGCGGCGGTCTGGTCATCAGCCCGGCGGATGGGGTTGTGTCGGCGATTGCACAGGTTCCCCCGCCGGTAGAACTGGACATGTCCGAACCGCTGATGACGCGGGTCAGCATTTTCATGAATGTCTTCAACTGTCATGTAAACCGTATCCCCATCGATGCGACGGTCAGCAAAATCGCCTATATTCCCGGGCTGTTTTTCAACGCGTCGCTGGACAAGGCCAGCGAGGATAATGAACGCAACGCGCTGTGCCTGACCATGGAGAACGGCACGCGGCTGGCGGTTGTGCAGATTGCCGGGCTGGTGGCGCGGCGCATCATTTGCTGGGCGGCGGAAAACCAGACCATGCAGGCGGGCGAGCGCTTTGGCATGATCCGGTTTGGCAGCCGCGTGGATGTGTATCTGCCCGAGGGCGTGGCGCCGCTGGTGGTGCTGGGCCAGACCATGATAGCGGGTGAAACCATCATTGCCGATCTGAACATTAATGAACCCGCGCGTACGGGCCGCAAATCCTGATGCGAACAATGCGCAAGTCCTTCCATGCTGTTTGACAAACCCACCCGCCCTTCTCTGCCGCTGCGCAGCCTGGCGCCCAATATTCTGACGGTGCTGGGGCTGTGCGCCGGGCTGACCGGTGTCCAACTGGCAATCAATGACCGTTTTGATATGGCGGTGCTGGCGATTGCGGTGGCCTCCATTATCGATACGCTGGATGGCCGGGTGGCGCGCCTGCTGAAAGGCACGTCGAAATTCGGCGCGGAACTGGATTCGCTTTCGGATTTTGTAAATTTCGGCGTGACGCCAGCGCTGATCCTGTATTTGTGGACGCTTGATAATCTGGGCGGGCTGGGCTGGATCATTGTGCTGGGCTTTGCCGTATGCGGGGCGTTAC
>JAHHGO010000286.1 GCA_023252275.1 Alphaproteobacteria bacterium | reverse complement strand
TGCCGGAATTTTGCGCCGGAACGCAAACAGGACGCCGTCAATATCTATGAAGCAGTGCGTGATCATGCCGTCGCATCACAGGCTGCGGGTAAACAGGTGTTGATCGCAGCCTATAGCACAGGATCGCGCGAACGGTTGGGAACCGTGCTGGCGGATCATGGATTGAGCGCCATCGTTTATCCCGACACCTGGGAACAGGCTGGCTCTGCGCCGCGCGGCGCGGTTGGGCTTATCGTGCTGGGCATTGAAAATGGGTTCGAGACCAATGATCTGCTGCTGATCGGTGAACAGGATATATTGGGCGACCGGCTGGTGCGCCAGAACCGCCGTTCACGCCGCGCGGAAAATTTCCTGACCGAGGCGTCAAGCGTGAGCGCTGGCGATCTGGTGGTGCATATCGAGCATGGCATCGGCCGCTATGAGGGATTGCAGACGCTGGAAATTAACGGCGCGCCGCATGACTGCTTGCTGCTGACCTATCATGGCGGCGATAAATTATATCTGCCGGTAGAAAATATCGAGCTGCTGACGCGCTATGGTTCTGAAGATGCAAATGCCGTGCTGGACAGGCTGGGCAGCGCCGCATGGCAAAACCGCCGGGCGCGGCTGAAAAAACGCATCCGGGAAATGGCGGAAGAATTAATTAAAATCGCCGCTGCCCGCGCGTTGCGCGATGTTGCCCCGATCTATCCACCCGATGGGATGTACACGGAATTTTGCGCCCGTTTTCCGTATCAGGAAACCGAGGATCAGTTGCGCGCCATTGAAGCGGTGCAGGAAGATCTGGCCAGTGGCCGGCCGATGGACCGGCTGATCTGTGGCGATGTGGGCTTTGGCAAAACCGAAGTTGCGCTGCGCTCGGCCTTTATTGCTGTCATGTCCGGTCATCAGGTGGCGGTGATTGTGCCGACCACATTGCTGTGCCGCCAGCATTACCGCACATTTTTACAGCGCTTTGAGGGCATGCCGGTGCGCATTGCGCAATTATCCCGCATGGTGCCCGCCAAACAGGCGAATATTCTGAAAAAGGAAATCAGCGAAGGGCAGGTGGACATTGTCATCGGCACCCATGCGTTGCTGGGCAAGTCCATGTCCTTCAAAAATCTGGGCTTGCTTGTGGTTGATGAAGAACAGCATTTCGGCGTAGGGCACAAGGAACGCCTGAAACAGTTGCGCGCCGATGTGCATGTGCTGACCATGACCGCGACACCCATTCCGCGCACCTTACAGTTGGCCCTTTCCGGCATGCGCGAGCTTTCGGTGATTGCGACGCCGCCGGTTGACCGTCTGGCTGTGCGCACCTTTGTTTCGCCATTCGATCCGGTGCTGTTGCGCGAGGCGCTGCTGCGCGAACATTATCGCGGCGGCCAAAGCTTTTACGTCTGCCCGCGCATTGCCGATTTGCCGGAAGCTGAGGAATATCTGCGCGAATTTGTGCCCGAAGTAAAATTTGTGGTGGCGCATGGGCAGATGCCGCCGGGGCAGCTTGATGATGTGATGAACGCATTCTATGACCGCAAATATGATGTGCTGCTCAGCACGACGATTGTTGAATCCGGGCTGGACATTCCCTCCGCCAACACCATGCTGGTGCATCGCGCGGACATGTTCGGGCTGGCGCAACTCTATCAGCTTCGCGGCCGCATTGGCCGTTCCAAGGTGCGGGCATTCTGTTATCTGACATTGCCGCCCAGGAAGGTCATTACGGCGACCGCCGAAAAACGGCTGAAGGTATTGCAGACGCTGGATACGTTGGGCGCGGGGTTCAGCCTGGCCAGCCATGACATGGATATTCGCGGAGCAGGGA
>JAHHGO010000285.1 GCA_023252275.1 Alphaproteobacteria bacterium | reverse complement strand
AAAGACCGCGAACAGCGCAACGAAGTGGAAATCCGCATCCCCGGCAGCTACGCTGTCGGCCCCAGGATGCGCGGGGCGCTGACGGCCATTTCCGGGGTTCTGGACGTGCAGGAATGCTGAAAACGCATTGTGATCAGATTGAACTTAAGTCATCAAGGGGTAACTCCAGTGTCATTTCATTGCACCGCCGGGCATAGTCAGGCTAAATGATAGAAAGACTCAAGTTATCGTTTATCACCGTATGAAATACGGGGGACATGCCCCTGGAGAAAAATCAGAATGAATTTCCAAAATTTGCTGAAAGCAAACAATAATAAAATCAGCCCATATTATCAGACGCAGTGGGGGGCTGCATATCTTGCCGATAGTATACAGTTCATGAAGGGTATGCACGATAATTCAGTCGATTTAGTCATTACCTCCCCACCCTTTGCGCTCAAGCGAAAAAAAGAGTACGGGAACGAGGACGAAGATAAGTACGTTGAATGGTTCCTCTCCTTCGCCCCAGATATTCTGCGGATTCTCAAAAGCGATGGCTCCTTCATTCTCGACCTTGGAGGTGCATACATTCCCGGATTTCCTGTCCGCAGTGTGTATATGTTTGACCTTCTGGTGAGGTTAGTAAAGGAAACAGGTTTTTATCTCGCTCAAGAATTCTACCATTACAATCCCTCCAGACTTCCTGCTCCGGCTGAATGGGTGAATGTGCGACGGATTAGAGTTAAGGATTCCGTGAACGTAGTATGGTGGCTGTCCAAAAATCAGAACCCGAAAGCAGACAATCGAAAAATACTCAAACCTTACAGTGAGAGCATGAAGGGATTACTGAAGAATGGGTACAAGGCAAAACTCCGACCGAGTGGGCATGATATTTCAGACAAGTTTTCTAAGAATAATGGTGGGGCTATCCCCCCGAACCTTCTCGAAATGGCGAATACCGATTCAAATGGAAAGTATCAGAAGAAATGCCGTGAGCATGGTGTAAAAGTGCATCCCGCCCGGTTTCCACCAGCGTTCCCAGAATTTTTTATCAAATTCCTAACGGATGAGAACGATGTGGTTTATGACCCATTCGCGGGCTCTAATACCACGGGATACATAGCCGAATGCCTAAGCCGGTATTGGGTTGCGAGTGAGTTATCTGAGGAATATCTAAAAGGAAGTACTTTTCGCTTTGACTTGAGCGAGGAACGGAGGCAAGCGATGTTACCCTTGAAGACGAGGGATTATGCCGCGTCAACCATCTAAGCGTGAATTACTCGAACGCATACTGGGCGCAATTGATGAAGGCGGCTGGCGCTATCTGATTTTGGGGACGGATCATCCATTTCTTCTCCGCGTTTTCAAGGAAGAATCCTCAGCGTTCAATGTCCGCACTTACATTTGGAATTGTACGCATGGTGGCGGGGCAGCCAGACGGGTGGATGAATACCGCATCCAGCTGACGGGTGCTGTTCCGGATGTTCTACCGGGTGAAAAAACGCTGCTGTTGGGCTGGCATGAAGGTTATGGTGTTTTTGCTGCATTCGACGTGACGCGCCATATCAGGCAGACGTCTTCCTCGCCATCAATTCAGGTGGGGCAATCGGCCCTGCTCAACGCGCACACGCATACTTTCGCTTCTTATAAGCGGGGCAACGACGAAGTAGTAATAGCGTTCCGACCGGAGTATCTCGTAGATTATGCCCTGAACATGACAGCACTACATGGAAATGTCGGTGGAAGTGAGGATAGCAGCGAGGTGCTGAACAACCTCATGCGTAGTGGGAACGCCAGCCACGAACATGCGACCGAGATACTTCCGCCCCGCGTAGACGATCTTC
>JAHHGO010000284.1 GCA_023252275.1 Alphaproteobacteria bacterium | reverse complement strand
ATCCTGTAGGTCATTTCCGATCTCCTTTCTGGACCCGCCGCCGCGCCGCCCTGCGTTAAAGGCGCGGACCAATAACTGTATTGCAAACTATCGCTGCAAGCCCTGTGCCATTGGGACAGACTTTCACATGTTCAGCGGCGGAGAAAATTTCCGGCGGCGGGGGCGGGCGGCTAAAATCTTTTGATCGGAATATTGTGTTTGCGCAGCGCATAGCCGATTTGCCGCGGGCTCATATTCAGCAGACGCGCCGCCTTGGCCTGCACCCAGCCGGCCGTTTCCATGGCGTGGAGCAAGCGTTGCTGTTCTGACAGGCCATCGCCATGCAGCACATCACAGCTGTCAGACTGGGGACAGGAATTCGGCGGGGTGGCGGGTGCGCCATGCTCTGCGGATTGCGGGCTTGTTTCCGGCGCGGGAGCCACGGGAGCGGAGTGTGACACGCTTTTGGGCAGGATCTTGAACGAACCAGTGGTTGGGATCGCGCCCTTCCAGAGCGTGGAAGAAAGGCAATCATCATGGCGGCAGGCAAAATCATCCCCGACAATCTTCGTGTCTTTCGCCAGCGTTGCCGTCCGACGCAGGCAGTTCTCAAGCTCCCGGACATTTCCGGGAAAATAACACCCTTCCAGCACGCCCTTGGCCGAGGCCGTCAGAGAATATTGCGTGCCATGCTCATCATTGAAACGCCGGAGAAATTCGAGCGCCAGAAGCAGCACGTCTTCCGGACGATCCCGAAGGGCGGGAAGCGAGATCGAAATGACATTGATCCGGTAATAGAGATCCGCGCGGAACTCACCTTTTGCGACGGCGTCTTCAAGGTTTTTGTTGGTCGCGGTCACCAGGCGGACATTGACCTTTAATGTCCGCATGCCCCCGACGCGCTCAAACTCTCCCTCCTGAAGGACGCGCAGCAGCTTCGCCTGAAATGCCGGTGAAATCTCACCAATTTCATCCAGGAACAGCGTCCCGCCATCGGCCAGTTCAAAGCGCCCCTTGCGCTGGGAAACCGCGCCGGTGAAGGCGCCTTTCTCATGTCCGAAAAGCTCCGATTCCAGCATTGATTCGGACAGCGCCGCACAATTGAGCTTTATGAAAGGCGCTTTCTTGCGCGGTGAAAGCTCATGCGTTGCGCGGGCAAAAAGCTCCTTGCCTGTTCCGGATTCTCCGCGCAACAGCACGGTCGTATTGCTACGCGCCACAATCTTGATTTTGTCGATAACGGCGCGGATGGCGTCACTGTTACCCACGATTTCCTGCAGGCCCGCCTCACGGTCCGGTTTGATGGTCTCAGACAGCTCTTTTTCAAGACGCCGCTGTTCATTCATGAGGCGCTCGCGGTCACGGCTTATGACATCGTGCAGGCGAACCGTCTGGCCCACCAGATTGGCTATCATGACAAGAAACCGGACGTCTTCGTCCAGCCGGAATGTGGTCAGCCCGTCCCAGACGCGATCAATGGTCAGCGTGCCAATTACCCGGTCACGTTCCTTGATCGGGACGCCGATGAATGAGATTTTGGAATCCGTTTTGTCACGGCCGGCATCCGGCCAATCCGCAAACAGCGGATTGATCGCAACATTTTCAACGACGACCGGCATTTTTGTCGTCACGATCTGGCCAATGGCGCGTTCCGGCATCCGTTCGAAATAGCTCTTCGCATTCTCCTCGTTCCAGCCCAGGCCGACGACCACATTGGGCAGTGACGCCTTCATCGCGCATGCGACCCAGTTCCTGGCGCAGCAGCGCGACGGTTTCATTGGCGCGTTCATTCTGGGTTGCAACGCCGCCAAGAAACAGGCCGGCCTGTTCCAGCGGCGCAAGCTGGC
>JAHHGO010000283.1 GCA_023252275.1 Alphaproteobacteria bacterium | reverse complement strand
CGATTTCCCGCGCCGCCCGGACATCGGCATAGTCCATCAGCCTTTTATCGTCTGATACGGCCAGCCAGATAACAAGCGCATCGCCGTGCAGGCAAGCCTTTGTCAACATGCCTGTTGAGCCGCTTGAAGAGACAATCTTTTCCCCGACGCCCAACTTTGTAATTATTCGCCGGATCATTGCGTTTCTCGTATCACACAGCCGCCTATATGCGGCTGCTGTTGTGCCCGTCACCGCTTCCATGTTTTTAATTGCGGCTTCATAATCACCTATGATTTCCGGGTCGCTCATCTGTTCAGCCTCCATGTGATCAGCCAGCCATCGAATGGCAGGCCGTGTTGATCCTTGAACCAGCCCGCCATTTCATGGACGCTTGCAAAGCCGTCCGCCCGCGCTATTGCGTTGCCCAGTTCGTATGATGAATACGCTGCGGTGAAGCATGTCTTTGGCTTATATCCATCGCGAAAATAAGCGGCTACATGCAACAGGCCCATCCTGAGATGAATGGGGATAACTTCCTCCACCACACCCTCGCCCAGTTTCCGGCATTGCTTGGTGCGCTGGCCGGTGTAGAGCGTAACCGCGTCCCCGACCTTGAAGCGGTTCGCCTTGCGGATCGTCTGGGCCTTCTTCCCGGACTCCACAAGGTCCGCAAAGCGCGGCTGGAAATTAATCGCTGGCATTGGTGTCAGCCTCATATGGCGGCGTGTAAAACTCGTCCGCCTTTTCAGCAATCGCGTTCATTATCTCGAATTTCCGGTCTGGCAACAATTCGCTGATCCGGTCGATGTCGGCCTTGTTCGATGCGCACAGCCGGTCGATGGCGGCGCTGTCCGGCGCGATGGCGATCTTGCCGAGCAGCCAGGCGGCGGCTTTTTCCAGCCGCGCAGACTCGTTCGCGGCGTCAATCGGAGCATTATGCTCCGCCGCCTTCGCAGCTAGATTAGCCGTCACATGCGTTTCTTTCGCGCGGGACTTTTCCGCGCCGGATGTTTCACGTGAAGCGGGGTCCTCCACCTTGGCAACACCGCCGCGCGCCCATTCCGCTATCTTCTGGCCGGACGCCTCATCCACCGGGCGGTCCAGCGGGAACAGCGGCCTAAGCTGATCCGGCAGCTTGATCGGCAGCGGAACGCCGGGGCGGTTCGCGGTGAACAGAAACGACGCGGTGAGTTCAAACGGCAGGTTCTTTTCGCTGATCGGCACCCAACCGTCCAGCCCGGTCATGGTCTGCTTTGGCTGGATTTTCATCTTCCCATCAACCCGCACCATCTCAACCTTTTCCTCGGCGCGGAAGCACAGGATCAGGTGCGCGCGGACCTGCAACAGCTTCGTGACCATGTGCTTATGTTCTGTCTTCGGCCTGATCCATGCGGCCATCTTGACGGCCTCGCGCTTTTTCCAGTCATCGCCAGCCATGCGGTTCAGTTCGGCTTCCTGCATGTCGAGTACGCCGCCGTCGCCCGCCCATTCATGGCTCATGCTGTCCACCACGATCACCGGATAGCCTGCCTTGTCGGCGGCAAGTATGGCTTCCGTGTAAGACGCCGGGGAGAATGGCGGCTTCATTTCCGCGTGATGGAATTTGAACCTATCCGCGTAATGCAGCGCCCGGCGCGCCTCGGTGTCGATCAGCGCAAATGGTTTATCGCCAGCGATGCCGGAGGCCAGCCTTAAAGCGGTGAACGTCTTGCCAGAACCTGTTCCACCTGCCAAACCAATCAACAGCCCGACATTTTCCCGCACGGCGGGCTTGAAGGCGATGGTCATGCCACCACCATGCCGTCTTCGATAACAATCGCGCCTGGCCTTCCAGATTGCACCGTCTCGATCCAGACCTGCATGTCGTTTT
>JAHHGO010000282.1 GCA_023252275.1 Alphaproteobacteria bacterium | reverse complement strand
GCGGATAATGTTCTGGGCGGCGATGAAGGCCGCGGCTTTTATCAGCTGATGCAGCAATTGCCGCGCGAGCGGCTGATCATCGCGCTGGGCTCGGTTGCCGGCATGGAAGCGGCGATTGATGTCACTGTGGATTATGTCAAGCAGCGCAAGGCGTTTGGCAAGGCGCTGCTGGATTTTCAGAACACGCAATTTGTGCTGGCCGACTGCAAGGCCGAAGCCGTGGTTGCCCGCACCTTTGTCGATGAATATATATTGCGTCTGGTGCGCGGCGAACTGACGCCGGAAGAAGGCGCGGTCGCCAAATTATGGGCCTGCGAAACCCATTGCCGGGTGGTCGATAAATGCCTGCAACTGTTCGGCGGCTATGGCTATATGATGGAATATCCGATTGGCCGCATGTATGCCGATGCGCGCATCCAGCGCATCTATGGCGGCACCAGCGAAATTATGCGCCTGCTGATTTCGCGCGCGCTATAAAGCGCTTTCAGCCCGGGCGGTAGGCTGGCGCGTCATCGCCATTGATGGTAATGCGCTGCATGCTGCGGGTCTGCGGGAAATAATCGGCAATGGCGCGGTGCTGGGTGCTGCGATTGTCCCAGAAGGCGATCGAATTTGTTTCCCATTTGAAACGCACATGAAATTCCGGCGTCTCGACATGGCGATACAGAAATTCCAGCACCGCCGCGCTTTCCTTCGGCTTCATGCCAATGATTTTGGTGGTGAACACGCTGTTCACAAAAATGCCCTGGCGGCCCGACACCGGATGGGTGCGGATCACCGGATGCACGCTTTTGGGGCGCGGATCATTTTCATTTTTGGGCCGGCCAAACACATGCTCGCTGGCATGTTCGGCCTCCAGCCCGCACAAAAATTTCTGCATCTTGTCCGACAGGCCTTCATAGGCCGCGTGCATGCTGGCAAATTCGGTGTCGCCGCCGGTTTCCGGCATGATCTTGGCCAGCAGGATGGCGCCCAGATTTGGCATCTGTTCAAACGATACGTCCGAATGCCAGGCGCTGGCGGAATATTGCACCTTCTCATCGGAATGCAGCATCAGGATTTCAGGATGGCCTTCCGGCCCGGGGATCACCGGATGCACATGCAGGCTGCCAAAGCGGCGGCCAAATTGCTTGTGCTGATCATAGCTCAGATCCTGATCGCGGAAGAAAATCACCTGATTATCCACCAGCGCGTCGTGAATTTCCTGAAAGGTCTGATTGCCCAATGGCTTGCGCAGATCAACGCCGCTGATTTCACCGCCCAGCGCGGGCGATAATCTTTTGACCTTGATGGTCTCATAGCTTCTTTTGCCCGCATTGACGCCGGAAAGTCGGAAATGGTTCTCCCACACGCCACGGTCGCCGGTGGGGATTTCGGGTGCTGATTTGTGGTCCATTCTGCTGCCTCTTCTGTTCAGTCACAAAGTCCCCAACGATCCCGATGAGTGTATGACGATAAATCCCGGCCTGTCGAGTGGCTGCGCTGCAAACAGTCGAATAATGACTGCAAAATATCCGCCTCTATGCTTAGATGCGGAAAGGCCTCTATGCTTAGATGCGGAAAGAATGAACCAGGGAGGAGCCCATGACCGAAGCTTTTGTGTATGACGCCGTCCGCACCCCCCGCGGCAAGGGCAAAACCAGCGGCAGCCTGCATGAGGTGCCCTCGCTGGAACTGGCCACCCAGGTGCTGAAGGCGCTTCGCGACCGCAATAATCTCGACACCAGCCTGGTCGATGATGTGATCCTGGGCTGTGTCGAACCGGTGCGCGAACAGGGCGCGGATATTGCCCGCATTGCGGTGTTGAACGCCGATTATGCTGAAAGCGTGGCGGGGGTGCAGATCAACCGGTTCTGCGCCTCGGGGCTCGAAGCGGTG
>JAHHGO010000281.1 GCA_023252275.1 Alphaproteobacteria bacterium | reverse complement strand
GCATGTATCGCTTTTTTCCAGCCCCTTATTGCTTGGTTTTGATCGCGTTGAGCGTATGCTCGACCGTGTCGCCAAATCCGCCAATGATGGCTATCCCCCGTATAATATTGAACAAATCGGCGAAAACAGCCTGCGTATCACGCTTGCGGTGGCGGGTTTTACGCTGGATCAGCTTGCCGTCAGCCTGGAAGATAATCAGCTGACCATTCGCGGCAAGCAGGTCGAGGAACCGGGCCGCGTCTATCTGCATCGCGGCATTGCCGCCCGGCAGTTTCAGCGCAGCTTCGTGATCGCCGAAGGCATTCAGGTCAGCGCCGCACGGCTGGATAATGGTCTGTTGCATATCGATTTGCAGCGTCCAAAACCCGCCAGTCTGGTGCGCAATATCGAGATCACCGCCGATGGCGGTAAAGACGGCCAGCCCAAAAACGGGACCGTGCAGCAGATCGACGCCACTTCTTCCGCCGGGCCGCAGTAAGTGCGGCTGAAAGGAACAGACAGATGAGTAATCAGAACAACGAAAGCAATGTCCCTCCCGCTAATGGCGCAACCGCCGGTGAGGCGGGCGCCACGCCCGCGCCATTGGCGCCGGGGTCGATCGTCTATGTGAAATCGATTGATTCATCCCAGGTGCAGGGATTGCAGGGCGTGCCGCCCGGAACCATCGTTTACGCCATCCATTCCGAAGCGGGCGTGCCGCTGGCGGTGCTGGGCAATCGGGATGCGGCCTTTTACGCCGCCCGGCAGCATCAGATGCTTCCGGTCAGCGTGCATTAGGGCAATATGCGATTGGATAAAACCGGCCGGTTTTATCCAATCAAATAAAATTGCTCTATAAAATAATGTGTTAAAGCAGCTTTAGGCGATCAGATTGAATAAGAAGTGATTCAGTCTGATCGCATGCCTCGCTAAGGGGCTGCAAACAATATCGTTGCCGGTTACATGCCGGCGGCGATCATTTCCTCATCGATGCGATCGATGAAATCCTTGCCCCAGTTAATGGCGTAATGCAGGTTGCCGGTAAATTCGGTCACACTTGCCGCCTGCAGGGTGGCGGTTTCCTGCTCCTGCGCCAGGATGATTTTTGCGCTGAATTCGCCGGCCGTGAAAATCACCAGAAACTGCCCCGCTGTGGGCAGGGCGAGAATCAGGATATGCGAACCCGATTCATTGCGTAATTCAGACAGCACCAGTGGCGTGATGGCGGCTTCTTCTTCCTCATCCATATCCACTTCCTGGCTATCGATCCAGTTCAGATAATGGTCGGCCACCGATTGATTTTCCATCACCAGATCCAGCAGGGTCGCGCTGATGTCTATGAACCTGTAGATGAAGGTGTCCTTCATCAGATCGCCGGACCAGCTCAGCGGTTCTTTTATATGCGCCTGGCTATTCATGCAGCCTCCAAACTAATATTTCGCGCGCGTCAATGGCGCAAATTCGCATTCTGTGCGGATATCAAATGTCAGATTAGTCTGGATAAGGTTAATGCATCGTTCACAAATGGCCTTAATTTCAACGCCTTATAAATTTACTTTTCAAACTGGTTGAAGCTGGCTACAGGCGCTACATCTATAGGCTTATGGGTGGTGATTCCCGCGTTCCGCAGCAGCCGTCTTTTGGGAGTAAATTTATATGAAATCAGCGCCATCGCCGGATCAGACACACCGCACCCTGGGGCCGGTTTCCGATCTTGAGCGCCATCTGCCCTCGGAATGGTGGCGCACCCTGTTCACGGCGGTCTATCTGGCAACCGATGGCGATGTGGTGGAAAATGACGCCAATACGCGGCAGGAAGTGGATTTTTTACTGGCCAATGCGGGGCTGGAACCGAATGACAAGATTCTGGATCTGTGCTGCGGTCAGGGCAGGCACTGCCTC
>JAHHGO010000280.1 GCA_023252275.1 Alphaproteobacteria bacterium | reverse complement strand
CCCTCATCGCCTCCGGCGACAGCTATGCCCTGGTCACCGGCACGCTCGCAGCCAGCCTTCCCCCGCCCGAACTCGCCCTCACGTTCGAGGCCGTGGAGGCGCCGGTCTATGCGACGATCGCCGCACCGCTGCCGGCGCCGACTGCGGCTCTCGAATTTGCCGCAGTCGGCGAGACGATGCAGGCCGTCACCATCACGGCCGACCTCCCCCCGGCAGCGCTCCCGGCCCTGTCGCTGGAAGCCGCCGCGATCTACGACAGCGCGCTTCCCGACGCCATCGGCCCGCGCGCAGCCCCGCGGCACGCCTCTGCGCTGCCGGTCTCCGCCGGCCTCGCCACCGGCCAGCACGCCATGCGCCCCGCCGTCACCCCGGCGCACGCCCCGCACACCAGCGCCGTGCCGCTCGCGAGCCGCGCAACGCTGCGCCAGGCGCAAATGCAGCCCCTGCAGCGCCGTGCGCGCCTCGAGCACCAGCACGGCGCCGGCCTCGCCGCAGGCGCCCGTCAGGCTCACGCCGACCACCTGCGCACCCGCGCGCGCCTCGCCCAGCATCACCAGCACGGCCTGCCCGTCGCCGCCGGCACCGCCACCCAGCACGCCGAACGCATCCGCCTGCGCCGTCGCCTGCGCACCGAGCACACCAGCGGCCTGCCCGTCGCGATCGGCGCCCGCCCGCGCGCCCACAACGGCAGTCCCACCGCTAGCCGCGCGCGCGTCCCGCACCAACAGGCCATCCCGCTGCCGGTCGGCCTGTGGCGCCCAGATCCCGGCCCGGAAACGCCGCCGGCCAGCCCGTACAGCAGCCCCGTGCATCTGCTGTTCTGGCAGGCCAACGACGGCACTGGGCACCTGCGCTTCGGCAAGCGCCCACCCCCGCCGGGGATCATCGTCCCCATCCGTGAGGTCTACCTCGTGATCAATGAATTCAGCCTCGTGCGCGCGGATAACGCCCAGCCCGTCGAGGTGACCGATTTTTCGGCGAGCATCGACGCCGACAGCTGGACGTGGGGCTGGTCCGCATCGCTCCATGCCGATCTGATGCCGCTGGTGCGCTCGCCTGCCCTAGGCGAACACGTCGAGCTCATCGCCAGCGTCAACGGCACGGCGCTGCGCCTGGTGGTCGAGCGCATGGGCCGCGATCGCCGCTTCGCCGACGCTCGCCTCAAGATCAGCGGCCGCGGCCGCGCCGCCTGGCTCTCCGATCCGCACTCGCCGATCGCCACGCGCTACAACACGCAGAGTCGCACCGCGCAGCAGCTGCTCGCCGATGCGCTCACGATCAATAACGTCAGTATCGGGTGGTTGATCGACTGGCGCATCACGGACTGGCTGGTTCCTGCAGGCGCCTGGAGCAACACCGGCACGTACATGGATGCCGCGACCCGCATCGCCGAGGCAGGCGGTGCCTACGTCCAAGCGCACAACACCGATCAGACGCTCATCGTCCTGCCGCGCTACCCGGTCGCGCCGTGGGGCTGGGGCACGGCAACGCCCGACATCGAGATCCCTGAGGCCGCGTGCGAGGTCGAGGGCATCGAGTGGCAGGACAAGCCGAGCTACAACGCGGTATGGATCTCCGGCGGCACAGGCGGCCGGCGCGATCGTATCCGCCGTGCCGGACAGGCCGCCGACCGGCCCGCGCCGACCGTGGTCGACGAACTCGCCACGGCGCCCGAGATGACCCGGCAGCGCGGTACCGCGGTGCTCGGTGACACCGGACGGCAGGCCCACATCACCCTGCGCCTGCCCGTGCTGCCTGAGACCGGGATCATTCAACCCGGCAAGCTCGTGCGCTACATCGAGAGCGGCAACACGCACATCGGTCTGAGCCGCTCCGTGCAGGTCGAGCAGCGGTTTCCGTCTCTTTGGCAAACCGTGAGGCT
>JAHHGO010000027.1 GCA_023252275.1 Alphaproteobacteria bacterium | reverse complement strand
CTGTCTATTGCGACGCCCAGATGATGCGCGCAATCCAGCTCAGATCGCCGGGCGCAAAGCTGCGCAGCGGAAATTCCGGGTTGAATGAGGCCAGTTCTACCCGGCTTGCGGTTTTGCGCAGCAATTGTTTGGCCATCACCTCGCCATCCAGGGTTTTGGCCACCACGCGATCGCCGCGCCGTATATCGGCCTGCGGCGATACAACCACAATATCGCCATCCCGGTAAACCGGCAGCATACTGTCGCCGCTGATTTCCAGCGCATAGGCGTTTTCATCGCCAAGGCCGGGAAAATTGACCGTGTCCCAGCCGCCGCCAACCGGAAAGCCGCCATCATCAAAAAAGCCCTGCGCGCCGGCCTGGGCAAATCCGATTACCGGAATCGGGCGCGAATTGCGCGCGGCGGCGTCTGTGTGCGGTTCGATCAGTTGCGCAAAATCCGTGATGGAAGCGCCGGTAACCTGAAGGATGCGCGACAGGCTTTCCGTGCTGGGCCAGCGCTGTTTGCCTTCCTGAAGCCGCTTTGAGCGGTTAAAGATGGTGGGATCAAGGCCGGCGCGTTTGGCCAGCCCGGACGGAGAAAATCCGCGCGCGGCCGCCAGGGCGTCGATACCATCCCAAACTTGTTTGTGGCTTAACATCGGTCTATATGACATTTATCAGGGCAATAGGAATAATAGCTTATAATTTGCTGGATGAGAAGTCTTAAATGGCCGTTTTTATCTATAAAATCTTGCGCCAGACTGAATGGCGCGCCGCGCAGGAGACAGGCGAATTGACGGGAAGCCCGGTGGATCTGGCCGATGGCTATATTCATTTCTCGACCGCTGCTCAGGTTCGCGAGACGGCGGCGCGGCATTTTTCGGGCGCGGCGGATCTGGTGCTGCTGGTGGTCGATTCGGACCGTTTGGGAAAAGCGCTGCGATGGGAACCCTCGCGCGGGGGTGATTTATTTCCACACCTTTATGAGCCGCTATCTCTGGATAGGGTGGCCGGCGTGCACCAGTTACCGCTGGGCGCGGATGGCGCGCATGCATTTGCGGCGGCGGGGCTCTGAATGACGGGGCTTTATACGCTGGCGGGGCCGCTGCTGCGGCTGCTCGATCCGGAAACGGCGCATGGCCTGACCATTCGCGCGCTCAGTCTTGGCTTCGGGCCACGCAGAACGGCGCCTATTCCTCCGGTGCTGCAAACATCTGTGATGGGTCTGGATTTTCCCAATCCGATCGGCATTGCGGCGGGCTTTGACAAGAATGCGGAAGCGCCCGACGCCATGCTGCGGATGGGGTTTGGTTTTGCCGAAACCGGCACCGTCACGCCGCTGCCGCAGGCCGGAAATCCCAGGCCGCGCATCTTCCGCCTGGGCGAGGATGCAGCCGTCATCAACCGGCTTGGTTTCAACAATCAGGGGCTGGATGCGTATCGTAACCGGCTGGCGGCGCGGCAGGGCCGGTCCGGAATTGCCGGCGCAAATATCGGCGCGAACAAGGACAGCACCGACCGCATCGCGGACTATCTGAAATGTTTTGAGGCGCTGGCGGGCCTCGCCGATTATTTCACCATCAATGTATCCTCGCCCAATACGCCTGGCCTGCGCGGATTGCAGGACCGCGATCAGTTGCAGAATCTGCTGGCGAAATTGGTGGCGGCGCGCGCGGCCCGCCAGATCGCCCCCCCGCTGCTGCTGAAAATCGCGCCCGATCTGGATGATCAGGCGTTGCGCGATGTGGTGGCGGTGGCGCTGGAAACGGGGATTGACGGGCTGATTATTTCCAACACCACGATCGGCGGGCGCGAAAATCTGCGCAGCGCGCATCGGGGGGAGCAGGGCGGCCTTTCCGGGCGTCCGCTGTTTGCGCCATCGACCCGGATGCTGCGCGAGGCGCGGCGGCTCTCTGGCGGCAGGCTGGTTCTGATCGGCGTGGGCGGCGTTGCCAGCGGTGCGGACGCCTATGCCAAGATACGCGCCGGCGCATCGCTGGTGCAGCTCTATACGGCATTGACCTTTGCAGGTCCGGATCTGCCGGTTAAGATAGCGCTTGAACTGGCGGATCTGCTACATAGAGACGGCTTCACCCATATGGATCAGGCTATTGGCATAGACAGCTAAAGCGGGAAGTAGAATGAGCGTAACAATCTATCATAATCCGCGCTGCACGAAATCGCGCCAGACGCTGGCGCTTCTCGAAGCGCGCGGCATCAAACCGCAAGTGATTGAATATCTGCAAACGCCGCCTTCGGCAAAGCAGCTGGACGCGATTTTGAAAATGCTTGGCATGGCGCCGCGCGATCTGATGCGCAAGCAGGAAGCGCCCTATGGCGAACAAAACCTGGCGTCACCGGAAAAAACCCGGGCGCAACTGATTGAGGCGATGATCGCTTCGCCTATACTGATCGAGCGCCCGATCGTTGTTTCCAATGGCAAGGCGGCGATTGGCCGCCCTCCGGAGAATATCCTTGAAATACTTTAGCGCGCTGGCGCTGCTTGCAGTGGCCGTGACGCTGGGCTTTACCGCCGTCCATAGCCACGCCCATGCGCAGGGGGCCGTCAAAATATGCGACAAGGCCAAAATGCCGGAACTCAAATTTCTGGAATGTGAAGGCGGGCGTCTGCGCAATGAGGGGCATCGGCTGGCGCGTCAGGCAAAAATCCAAATCACAGAGGGGCAACGCATTGTCGCCGATTGTCAGCGGCTTGATGATAAGGAAGCCGCGCGCGACTGCAATTTATTGTCCTCCGACCTGATAGAGGACGCCGCCTTCAAGCAGGCGGAATCCGCCGGTCTGCTGGACGAGGCCGACCGGATGGACGCCCGCGCCAACGATCTGCGCAAGGCCGCAACCGATCAGCGCAGGGCAAAGGCGCGGGAGAAACGATAGGGTTGGCTTACCCCGCAGCCCCGGCCATTTGCGCATATTTCCATGCGGCTTCCGAAAGCGGGCGCACCCGGCTGGCGCGTTCGGCGGCATGTTCGCTGGCCGCCGTGCCATCGCGCACCCGGCCCAGAATGCCCTGTAAAATTCCCGCCAGACGGAAGAAATTATAGGCGAAATAGAAATTCAGATTTTCAATTTCCTTGCGCCCGGTCAGTTCGCAATAGCGCGCGGCATATTCCTTCTCAACCGGAATACCCATGGCGCGCAGTTCCGCCTCGGGCGTGGTGCCCAGATCGGAATCCGGGCTGCGCCACTGCATCAGATGATAGGTGAAATCGCCCAGCGGATGGCCGATGGTGGACAGTTCCCAGTCCAGCGCGGCGATAATGCGCGGCTCGGTCGGGTGCACAATGGCGTTATCCAGACGGAAATCGCCATGCACCAGACTGACCGAATCATCGGGCGGAATATTGCCGGGCAGCCAGTCGATCAGGCGGTTCATTTCCTTGATCTCTTCGGTTTCGGACGCCTGATACTGTTTCGTCCAGCGTGAAATCTGCCGGGCGAAATAATTGCCGGGGCTGCCGAAATCGCCCAGGCCGATGGCGTTGTAATCAACCTTGTGCAGATTGGCCATGAAGCTGACCTGGCTGTCGAAAATTTTGCTGCGGTCTTCCCTGCTGATGCCGGGCACCAGCGGCTCCCAGAACACCCGCCCTTCGACACATTCCATAATGTAAAACATGGTGCCAAGAACGCTTTCATCTTCACACATGCAATAAGTGCGCGGCACCGGAATGCTGGTTTTGTTCAGCGCGGAGATCACCTTATATTCGCGATCGACGGCGTGGGCGGATTTCAGCAACAGGCCGGGCGGCTTGCGGCGCAGCACATAGGAAGCGCGCGGCGTGATCAGCTTGTAGGTCGGGTTGGACTGGCCGCCCTTGAATTCCTCGATATGCAGCGGCCCCTCGAATCCTTCCACATGGGATTTCATATAGGCCAGCAGCGCCTTCTCGTCGATGCGATGCTTCGGGTCAACTTCCTTGGTGCCGGAAAATTGTTCCTGTCTGTTAGGTTCTTCTTCCATGATTTCTGTCCCCGGCTGCTTGTGTTTTTCTTGTGCTAGAAACGCGATGATTTTGGATTGATTCACAACACCCTCCGCGTCATTGCGAACAAAATGAAGCAATCCAGAGTCACGCGGATAAGCCTTGATTTTTGGCTCTGGATCGCCACGCCGCTACGCGGCTCGCGATGACGATGAAGGATGTGGACAAACCTGATCTCATCCACTCCTAAAGCATATTAGCCGCTCTGTCGTTCTCTTTCCAGTGCCCGCCAGGCAATATCGCGGCGGCAGAACCCGCCCGGCCATTCAACTTTATCTACCGCGCTGTAGGCGCGGCTGACGGCATGGGTGATGGTGGCGCCGGTGGCGGTGATATTCAGCACCCGCCCGCCATTACTCAGCAGTTTTCCATCTTTCAGGGCGGTTCCGGCATGAAAAACCTGCACGCCCGGCACAAGACCTGCTGCATCAAGCCCGCCGATCACGTCGCCCTTGCCGTAATCGCCGGGATAGCCTCTGGCCGCCATCACCACGGTTACGGCTGCCTGATCCGACCAGTCCAGCCTGAAGCCTGCCAGTGCGCCATCCGCCGCCGCGAGCAGCGCGGGCAGCAGATCGCTTTGCAACCGCGCCATCAGCACCTGGCATTCCGGATCGCCAAAGCGGGTATTATATTCGATCAGATACGGCCCTTTGTCCGTGATCATCAGCCCGGCGAACAGCACGCCTTTGAACGGCATACCTGCGCGCGCCATGGCGGCGACGGTCGGTTCGATGATGCGCGCCATTGTGGCCGCAACCATTGCGTCCGTCATCACCGGGGCGGGCGAATAGGCGCCCATGCCGCCGGTGTTCGGCCCCATATCGCCATCGCCAACCCGTTTGTGATCCTGCGCGGTGGCCAGCGGCAGGGCTGTCTTGCCATCCACCAGCACAAAAAAGCTGGCCTCCTCGCCAAAGAGAAATTCCTCGACCACCAGTTCCGCGCCGGCCGCGCCAAACGCGCCGCCCAGAATGTCATCCACGGCGGCTTCTGCCTCGGCCAGTGTTTCGGCCAGAATCACCCCTTTGCCCGCCGCCAGCCCATCGGCCTTGATGACAATCGGCGCGCCCTGCTGGCGGATATAAGTTTTGGCCGCGGCGGCATCGCTGAACCGCGCATAGGCGGCGGTGGGAATAGCGTTGGCGGCGCACAGATCCTTGGTAAAGCCCTTCGATCCTTCCAGCTTAGCCGCCGCCGCTGTCGGGCCAAAGGCCTTGACGCCCTGCGCGCTCAGATGATCGACCAGCCCCGCCACCAGCGGCGCTTCCGGCCCGACAATGACAAAGCCGATATCATGCGCCCGAACAAAATCCGTGACGCCGGCAAAATCCATCGGATCCAGCGCAACACATTCCGCCAGCGCCGCAATGCCGCCATTGCCCGGCGCGCAATATAGCCTGTCCAGCAGTGGCGATTTGCGCAGCGCCCAGGCCAGCGCATGTTCACGCCCGCCGGAACCGATCAGAAGAACATTCATGCATTATTTCCCAAACTCGAACTAGCCTTGTATCATGTAGATACCAAAGCATGAAGCCCAAGGACATAGCGTGAGTCTTTCAGCACCCCCCACCAACCTGCCGGAACTGAGCGTCAGCGAGCTGTCCTCGGCGCTGAAGCGGCTGGTCGAGGGCGAGTTCGGCCAGGTGCGGGTGCGCGGCGAGATTTCCGGCTTTATGCGCGCGGGCAGCGGGCATTGTTATCTGACCCTGAAGGATGATCGCGCTGTGATTGACGCGGTGATGTGGAAGGGGATCGCGGGCGGCTTACGCTTCAAGCCCGAAGACGGTATGGAAGTGGTGTGCAGCGGCAAGCTCAGCACCTATCCGGCACGCTCGAAGTATCAGCTGGTTATCGAAAGCATGGCGCCCGCGGGCATCGGCGCGCTGCTGGCGCAGTTGGAGGAACGGCGCAAAAAGCTCGCCGCCGAGGGGCTGTTTGATGCGGCCCGCAAGCAACTCATCCCCTATCTGCCGGAAGTGATCGGCATCGTCACCTCGCCCACAGGTGCGGTGATCCGCGATATTCTGCACCGGCTGGCGGATCGCTTTCCGCGCCATGTGCTGCTCTGGCCGGTGCTGGTGCAGGGCGAACAGGCGGCGGCTCAGGTGGCGGCGGCGATTGAGGGCTTTAACCGGCTGACGCCCGGCGGCGCTGTACCGCGCCCGGACGTGCTGATCGTGGCGCGCGGCGGCGGCAGCATCGAGGATTTATGGGCTTTCAATGAAGAGATCGTTGTGCGCGCGGCGGCGGCCAGTAATATTCCGCTGATCAGCGCGGTCGGCCATGAAACCGATACGACGCTGATCGATTTTGCCTCTGATCTGCGCGCGCCGACGCCCACGGCGGCGGCGGAAATGGCGGTGCCGGTGCGCGGCGAATTGCGCGCCCAGGTGCTCGATCTGGAGCGCCGCCGTCTCGGCGCGCAGGGGCGGCTGCTGGAAGAGCGGCGCGCCCGCCTGATCAGCGCCGGGCGCGGATTGCCGCGCCTGAGCGAGCTTCTTGGTCTGCCGCGCCAGCGATTTGACGCGGTGGCCGAGCGTTTGTCGCGCGCGCTGATGAGCAATGTTGGCGCGGGCGAAACAAGGCTGGCGCGTGTGGCTGCCAGGCTGCGCGCGGGGCTGGTGCTTGATCCGATCCAGCGCGGCCATCGCAGCCTCAATGATGCGCTGCGCCGCCTGCAGGACGGCGAGCGCCGCTTGCTGCGCGACAAGACCGTCAGACTGCAAGGACAGGGTCAGTTGCTGCGCGCTTTGTCGCATCAGGGCGTACTGGCGCGGGGATTTACGCTGCTGCGCGATGCGGCGGGCAGGCCGGTGCGCCGGGCGGCCGATACCACCCCCGGCATGGCGGTGGAAATCGAGTTTCAGGATGGGCGGCGCAATGCTACATTGAATGGCGTAAAACCCGCCCCGTCCGGTTCCGGCAAGGCGGCGGCAAAGCCCCCCGGCGATGGGCAGGGCCGGTTATTTTAGAGCTATGTGTTATCTGACATGCGAATAGTGACGGCCAATGGATGAAAAAAGTTTTTCCGGAAAACCCGGCGGTGAGGCGCGGCTTCGCTATGATCTGTCGGACTATCAGATTCTGACGCCGGGCAGTTTTGTGATCTGCGCGCAAACCGGAAAACCAATCCCGCTGGAAGAGCTGCGCTACTGGAACCCGCAACGTCAGGAAGCCTATATCAATGCGGTGGCCTCGACCGCGCGCGAGGCGGCGCTTAATCCGGCCAGCGGCGATGCAGCCATAGCCACTGCTCCGGATACTGACGAATAAAATTTTCCAGACGCCGGTTGGTCTCGTTCACCCCCGCCAGAATATCAGCTGCGCGGTCCCTGGTTTCGGTCACAAAAAACGGCTCCTGCGCCTCGACAATAAAATGCGCGCCCCCGGCGCGGCGGATGCTGGCGAACACAATCGGGCAGCCAAAGCGGCGCGCCAGTTGCGCCGCCGCCGGCGGGCACATGGCGGGCCGCCCGAAAAACATCGCTTTGACGCCATCATTCATTTTCTGATCCACCAGCATGGCAACGTAATTGCGCTGGCCCAGCCAGCTCAGCAGCAGGCGCGCCCCGCCCGGGCCTTTGGGCGCCTGCCGCAATGCGCCCAGCCCGCCGCGCAGCTTCGTGATAATTTCATCCGCCAACGGATTACTGGCGGCGCGGTAGACGGTCATCACCGGCAGGCCGCGCTGCGCCAGCCCCGAAGACAGCAGTTCCCAATTGGCGAAATGCCCGCTGACGAAAATCGCGCCCTTGCCCGCCGCTACAACCTGATCAACATGGTGCAGGCCGCGCACCTCGATGCGGCTGTCCTTTTCATAAAAGCGGAAATTGTCCAGATGCGCATATTCAAAGACGGTGCGGCCCAGATTATCCCACATGGCGCGGATGATTTGCGCGATTTCCGCATCCGGTTTTTCCCCAAAGCAGGCCCGCAGATTTTTTCTGGCATGCCGGGTGACGCCCAGATGCGGCCCAATGGCGCGCCCGATGGCCCCGCCAATGGCCGAAGCGCGGTCAATGCTCAGCCGGCGCAACACGCCCAGCAGGGCGCGCATCAGCGCGGCCTCGGCCCTGCGGCGCAGGCGGCGATAGGGTGTAGGCGCTTTCATACGCGCCTGCGCAGCACAGGTTCAACCAGCCGCATCAGCGCCGCTTCATCGCTGAACTGAATGTGCATGCCAATAGCCGTTATCCGTTTGCTGAAAGCGGCGGGAAGCCGCACCCAGTCCTTTTCCGTCGTAACGGGAGCCGCATTTGATTTCTCCGCTGCGGAAATAATTTGCCGCACATCATCATCCGTAAACGGATGATGATCCGGAAATTCCCGTGTGCCGGCAAGATCAGCCCCCGCGTGACGGAGCATATCGAAAAACTGCTGCGGCGCGCCAATGCCGCAAAAGGCGAACAGGCGCTCGCCATGAACCGCCTGCGGCGCGCGCAGCCGCCGCATGGCGCGCAAGAGCGGTTTGCCCATGCCGGGAAAATCACCGTCCTCGCCAATATACAGAACAGCATCGGCGCGGGCTATGCCAGTCGCCACGGTCTCGCGCAATGGACCCGAGGGGATTACCCAGCCATTACCAAATCCGCGAGCGGCGTCGATCAGAACCAGCGACAAATCCTTGTGCAGCTGCGGATTCTGGTGGCCGTCATCCAGGATCAGCAGTTCCGCCCCCGCCGCCATGGCAGCCTGGGCGCCCCGCTTGCGGTTGCGCGCCACCCAGCAGGGGGCAAGGCGCGCCAGCAGCAGCGCCTCATCGCCGACCTGTTTTGCAGTGTGCAGATTTTGATCGACGCGAACCGGGCCTGCAAGGCTTCCGCCAAAACCCCGCGTTAGAAAATGCGCCCGGATTCCGGTTCCCTGTATTTTTGCCGCCAGAGCCAGCGCCACAGGGGTTTTTCCCGCGCCGCCCGCGGTAAGATTGCCGACGCAAATGACCGGGACCGGCGCGCGATAGGGGCGCGCAAAACAGCGCCGCAGCCAGCCGGCAATCAGATAGCACAGGGCCAATGGGGCCAGCAGCCAGGGCAAAGGGCCGGTTGATCCCGCGCTGGCTGGGTACCAGAATTGCGGCGTGCGCATTATTTTTTTACCGGCAGCAACGGTTCAAGCGCGGCGATAATATGTTCAAGCACCCTGTCATATCCGCGCAGCGTATAGGCTTTCGCAGCTCGGCCGCGCGATGCGGCTGTCTGACGGTCGCGCAGCAGACCCGCAACCGCATCCGCAAGCATGTCGCCGTTTGCGATCTGGCGCGCCGCACCGGCAGTGTCAAGCTCGGCATAAATCGTGGAGAAATTGTCAATATGCGGCCCATGCAGAATGGCGCAGCCCAGCCTTGCGGGCTCCAGCGGATTTTGCCCGCCATGCGGAACCAGGCTTCCGCCCATAAAGACAATTGTCGTCAGCCGGTAAATAAGCCCCATCTCGCCCATCGTATCGGCAAGATAAAAGTCCACGCCAGAGGATGGAAGCTCACCCTTTGAACGGCGAATAACCCGCCGGCCATTGATGGACAAATCGGTTGCGATGTTGAGGCCCCGTTCGGCGTGACGCGGCGCAAGGATGGTCAATAAACCGGGAAATTGCAGACGCAGATTTTCATGTGCTTTTTGCACAATTGCCTCTTCGCCAGCATGTGTGCTGGCGGCGAGCCAGACTGGACGCGCGCCGATGGCATTCTGAAGCCGCGCCAATTCAGCTTCATCGGCGCCAAGGGGATCGGCGGCCTGTTTCAGATCGCCCACGCAAATAGCTGCGGATGCGCCCAGATTGCGGATCAATTCCAGACTCTGCGCATCGCGCGCCAGAACAACATCAAATTTGTTCAGCATATATTTTATGCCGGTTTTCCATAAACGCCAGCGCCGGTAGGATCGCGCCGACATGCGGCCATTCACCAGCGCCATTGGCACACCGCGCGCTGCCGTTTCCAATATCATATTCGGCCACACTTCCGATTCAATCCAGATTGCCATATCCGGCCGCCAATGCGCCAGAAAACAGCGCACCCAGCGGGCCCGGTCAAATGGGACAAACTGATGCATGACATAGGCGGGTAATTGCCGCGCCAATATATTGGCCGAAGAAACGGTTCCCGTCGTGATCAGGAAGTTGAGGTCTGGACGGAGGTCATGCATTTTGCGCATCAGCGGCAGGCCTGAAAGGGCCTCGCCAATACTTGCCGCATGCACCCAGACCAGCGCGCCTTCCGGGCGGATGGCGCCGGTCAGGCCTTTTCTTTCAGAAATACGAAGCGGCGCTTCCTTGCCGGCGCGCAGCCGCCAGAACAAGAGAAGGTCAATCAAAGGGCCGCCCAACAATGTCAGCAGCCGGTACAATGCTATCATTACGCTTTACGCTCCTGGAACAATAGGCGATCAGTTAGATATGGGAGGTTCTATCTAATCGCGTAATGCCGCTCTGGCCGGGAAAGCCGCATAACATATCCGCTTCTTCGGTGATTTGATTTAGATCACGTTCCAGCTTCTGGCGAAGCTGTTCCAGCATGTCGGCGTCCGCGCCACGCGGCACATAATGCGCTTTCCCCCACACAAAAACACCGCGCGAAAAGGGCAGGGCAATCAGAAACCGGTCCCAGCTTGCGGCGTGAATGCGGCGCGATGCGCCAAAACTGACCGGTATAATCGGCGCGCCCGACAGCCGCGCCAGCGCAAGCACGCCGCCGCCAACTTTTTGACGCGGCCCGCGCGGCCCATCCGGCGTGACGCCGACATATTCATTGTGTGACAATTGCCGGACCATGGCCCGCAGCGCGCCGCCGCCGCCTTTATCCTGTTTGCCGGATTTGGCGGCGGATCCGCGCACGGATCCCAGACCGAAATGACCAATGGTGCGAGCAATCAGTTCGCCATCGCGATGCTGCGAAATCAGCATGTTCATCCCTCGCCCCTGACGCCAGCAATACGGCATCATCATCAGCCGGCCATGCCAGAAGGCAAGAATGAAAGGCCGGTTGCTATCCCAAAAGGCCGCCGGTGTATCCGTCCCCAAGAAACGCCATCGTCCTGTCGCCCAGACAAACCGAATCAGCGCTGCGGCAAGCCAGCATAATATGTTTCGGAAAAAATCCGTATTAATCAGTTTTTTCAACGGCTTCATTTGACCGTTTGCGGCGTTTTGGCGCCGGGGTTTTGGGCGTTTCGGCAAACTCGGCATCATTGAACTGGCTGCGGCACAGACCGGCATATACGCCATTTTGCTTCAGCAGCTGATTATGTACGCCTGATTCAACAATACGCCCATCCACAATCACATGAATGCAATCGGCATCCATGATGGTGGACAGCCGGTGCGCGATCACCAGCGAGGTGCGCCCCTGTTTCAGCCTGGCAAGCGCCTCCTGCACCTGGCGTTCGGAATCCGTGTCCAGCGAGGAGGTTGCTTCATCCAGCAGAAGGATGGGCGCGTTTTTCAGCATGGCGCGCGCAATGGCAAGCCGCTGGCGCTGCCCCCCGGACAGCCGCATGCCGGCCTCGCCCACAATCGTCAGATAGCCTTGCGGCAGGGCCAGAATAAACTCATGCGCATCCGCCGCGCGCGCGGCCTCTTCAATATCGCGGCTGTCCGCTTCCGGGCGTCCATAGGCGATATTGGCGCGCACCGTGTCGTCAAACAGAAACGGTTCCTGCGTCACCAGAGCGATCGATCTGCGTAAGGACGAAATCGTAACATTGCGGACATCGACGCCATCAATGGTAAGCCGCCCCGACGAGACATCGTAAAACCGGGCAATCAGATTGAGGATGGTGCTTTTACCCGCGCCGCTGGGTCCAACCAGCGCGACCGTCTGGCCCGGGGCGATATCCAGATTAATCCCGCGCAGCGCCTCATCATCCTCATCGCCATAGGAGAAATGCACATTCTCAAAGCAGATGCGGCCTTTGTTCACCACAAGCTGACGGGCGTCAGGCTTGTCCGTTATCGAGGGTTTGATATCCATCAATGAAAAACTGCGCGCGGCGGCGGCAAGCCCTTCCTGCAAGGCGGTGCTGAGCGTCGCCAGGCTTTTCAGGGGCTGATAGGCCAGCATCATCGCGGCCAGAAAGGCGGCGAAATGGTTGATTTCCATATTGCCGGAAAGCGCGCGCGCGCCTGCATAATAAATTGCCCCCGCAATCGCCAGGCCTGTCAGCGCCTCGGTGATCGGCGCCGCGGCCGAGCGCGCCCGCACGCCGCGCATGATGAAATCCATCCGCCGGTCAATCGATTGCGAGACGCGCCTGATTTCATGCTGTTCCTGGCCATAGGCCTTGACGACGCGGCTGCCCGCCAGCGTTTCGGACAGCAGGGTGGATAGCGTGCCGGTTTCCACCATGCCGCGGTTGACCGATTTGCGCATCAGCCGCGATAATTGCCGCACAAAGCCAATCACCACAGGAAGTATGAAGAAGGCAATGCCGCTCATCACCGGATCCTGATACACCATCACGCCCACCAATAGCGCCAGCGTCAGAAAATCCTTGCCAATGCCGGTGATCGAGCGGCTGACAGCCTCGCGCATCAGAACCGCGTCATTCAGAAAATGCGAGATGATCCTGCCACTGTGATATTGCCGCAGCCAGCCCGTATCGGACTTCATCAGATGCTCGAACATTTGGATCTGCACATCGGAAATGATGCGCTGACCGACATAATTCATCAAAATATTTTCGCCATAAGAGGCGGCGGCCTTAAGGATCATGACCAAAAATACCGCCAATGGTATCAGCGTCAGCATTGCCGGGTCTTTGTCGATGAAAAGATATTTTATTGCGGGATCCAGCAATTGCGCCGTCATGGCGGTTGATGACGCCACAAGCGCCATAAAAAGCAGGGCAAGCAGAATGCGCCATAAATGCGGACGCATATATTCCTGAATCAGCCGGCGCATCAGCGCGGCGGCTCCCGCGCCAGTTGCAGGCTCAAGAGGTTTGCTTATGCCGGGTGCGGTGCTATCGCTCACTTTAAATCACATCATTTGAGTCGGCATACTTCATAGCATCTCATACGGGTATGCGGATAGTGGCGCGCAATCCGCCAAGCGCGCTGCGCGTCAGATCAATATCGCCGCCATGGCTCCGGGCGACATCGCGGGCGATGGCCAGCCCCAGGCCAACGCCGGCGCGATCCGGGCTGCGGCTATCGTCAAGGCGCTGAAATGGCAGAAAGGCCTCTTCATATTTATCGGCGGGCAGACCGGGGCCATCATCATCAATGCAGATTTCCACATGGTCGCCAGCGCGTATTGCGCTGATTTCAACATGTTTGCCATGTGTGCGGGCATTTTCCAGCAGATTGACGATGCAGCGTTTGAAATTACCCCGCCGCAGCGGCACATTCAGCTCAGGCTGCGCATGCACCTTGAATGGCGCGCCGTTCCTTGAATATTCAGCGGCAATTTCATCGATTAGCTGTCCAATGTCTGTAAGGCTTTCAGCCTCTCCGGCCTGTCCGCCCGCGAACGCCAGATATTCATCCAGCATATACTGCATTTCGCGTATATCCGCGCGCAGGGCTTCGATCTCTTCGCTTTCAGGCAACATGGCCAGTTGCAGGTTCATCCGTGTCAGGGGGGTGCGCAGATCATGGCTGACGCCCGCCAGCATCAGCGTGCGCTGGGCGATCTGGCGGCTGATACGGTCCCGCATTTCCAGAAAAGCCGCCGCCGCCTGCCGGACCTCCACGGCGCCGGACACCTTGAATTCCGGCGCTTCACGGCCCTTGCCGTAATCATCCGCCGCCTGCGCCAGCTGGGCGATGGGGCGCACCTGATTACGCAGAAACACAACCGCCACACTTAGCAACACCATGGAGGTGCCGATCATCCACAGAATGAAAATATGCGCCGTCTGTGACGTGATACGGTTTCGCGGCGTGAGGATGCGCAACACGCCATCGCGCATCTGCACGCGCAGGTCCACATAATCGCCATAGGGATGTGAATCAATCCAGAAATTCTGCGCGATCTGTTTTGACAGCTCATCCCGCAGCGTCATGATCGGAGAAAATAAGGTTTCCGGCGCGGTGGGGGCGGGCAGTTGCTCGCCGGGTAAAAACACCACTTCCAGCTGAAAGGTGCGTGCCGTCCGGCTGTTCAGCGCCTGCATGGCAAGACCATCCGGCGATTCCGCATGGATTTCCGTCAGCATGGCGACCTCGCCCGCGACGGCGCGCGACAGCCGCCGGGTTACCGTGTCCCAGTGGCGCTCGAAAAATATATAGGTAAGGATCGCCTGTAACAATATGACGGGCGCAACCACAATCAGCAGGGATCGGCCAAACAGGCCTTTGGGCAGCAGATTTTTTACAGGCCATCCGGCACTTAATCCGGCCATAGCACATATCCCTGACCACGGACGGTCTGTAAATGGCGGGGGGCGCGCGGGTCGGGTTCAAACTTGCGCCGCAGACGTGTGATCTGCACATCGACCGTGCGTTCCTGCGCGGCGCCGGTCTGTTCGGAAAGCTGGCTGCGGCTGACAGGCACGCCGGGATTGGCCGCCAGCAGGCGCAGCAGGCCAAGCTCGCCAGGCGCCAGCCGGACCAGCAGGTCGCCCTTGCGCAGATCGCCGCGATCCAGATTGGCTTCCCATCCGGCAAGCCGGATTATGCGCTGGGTTGCATCCGGCCCGGGCGTGGCGCGGCGCAACAGGGCGCGCATGCGCAACAGCAATTCCTTCGGCTCAAACGGCTTTCCAAGATAATCATCCGCGCCCGCTTCCAGCCCTGCAATGCGCGCATCGGTTTCGGACCGCGCGGACAGCAGCAGCACCGGCATTTCAGAGCGGGATCGCAAAAATTGCGTCAGGGTCAGGCCGCCTTCGCCGGGCATCATCACATCCAGAATGGTCAGATCAAACGCCAGCCCTTCCATGCGGCCGCGCGCTTCGGCCGCGCTAGCCGCCAGCGTCACGCGATAGCCATGCTCCATCAGAAATTTCTGCAACAGCTTGCGCAGGCGGGTGTCGTCATCAACCACCAGAATATGCGGCGGTCCGGTTTCATGCGGCGGATTTTCTTCCATCACGGGCGCTTAACCACGCTTGATCGCATCAATAATGAATTTGCGTTCTGTTTCGTCGATGAGATGCTCCAGAACCTTCAAATAGCCGGCAACCGCATCCGGGCCCGCGGCGGTAAAGGCCTGCTGCACGCGTTTCTGTTGCGGCGTGGAGAGCTGCGCCTCGAATTTCCGGCCCTTCTCGGTAAGAAACAACAGCCGCTGGCGCCGGTCACGCTTGCCGGGGCGCTGCTCGACAAAGCCCTGTTTGAGCAATTGCTTCAACACCCTTCCAAGGCTTTGTTTGGTGATGCGCAGGATGCGCAGCAATTGCGCCACATTGATGCCGGGATAGGCGCCCACAAAATGCAATATCCGGTGGTGCGCCCGGCCATAGCCGGAGCGCAGAAGAATCAGGTCCGGATCGCTGGTAAAGTCGCGATAGGCGAAAAACAGAAGTTCGATGGCCTGACGTATGTCATCCGGTTCGCCGGCCATTTCGGGGGGCGTTTCAGCCGCAAATATTTTTATGTCAGCCATATTGACATATTACGTTTAGTTTCTTACAATAAGGCGATAATTTACGAAATAATCGTTCGCGGCGGCTGAAAATCACTTGTTTTGGCCTTGTTTTGGGTAATAGCTGCTTCGATCAGGATTAGTTCGGAATGCAACTTACACCATTCCTCTAAATTGCGGAAATATGACGATGGCCCTTACAGCTTCCTTTGATGATCGCGACGGCGTGATCTGGTTCAATGGCAAACTTGTTCCCTGGCGCGAGGCCAAAGTGCATGTGCTGACGCATGCGCTGCATTATGCCGACAGCGTATTTGAGGGTGAGCGCGTCTATAGCGGCACGATTTTCAAACTGAAGGAGCATACCGAGCGTCTGTTCAAGTCGGCGGAATATCTGGATTTCAAAATCCCCTATACGCCGGATCAGATCAACGCCGCCTGTATTGAAACCGTCAAGGCGCAGGGCTTTACCGACGCCTATGTGCGCCCCATTGCCTGGCGCGGCAGCGAGATGATGGGCGTGTCGGCCCAGGCGGGCCGCATTAATGTGGCGATCGCCGTGTGGGAATGGCCGTCTTATTTCGACCCGGCGGAACGCGCGCGCGGCATCCGCATGGATATTTCGCGCTGGCGGCGTCCCTCGCCGGAAACCATTCCCTGTTTTGCCAAGGCCGCGGGCCTCTATATGATCTGTACACTGTCCAAGCATGAGGCCGAGGCCAAGGGCTATGCCGATGCGCTGATGTATGATTATCGCGGGCTGGTGGCCGAAGCGACGGGGGCGAATATTTTCTTCGTCAAGGATGGCAAGCTCCATACGCCGAAGCCGGACTGCTTTCTGGATGGCATCACGCGCCAGAGCGTCATTGGCCTGGCCAAAAAACGCCATATCGAAATTATCGAACGCGCCATTCAGCCCGAAGAAATGGGCGGCTTTGAGCAATGCTTCATCACCGGCACGGCAGCGGAAGTAACCCCGGTGTCGGAAATCGGCCCGCACAAATTCACCCCGGGCCAGATTACGCAGACCCTGATGGACGATTACGACAAACTCATCCGGGGGAAATAGCGGCGCGATTGAGGAACCGGGTAATCCTTCGCTTTAGGACTGAAGGCTCCTTGATCTCGCATTCCCAGATTGTCAAAACGTCCCACTGTGCGGCGGATAATGATGTGCGGGATTTTTCGTCTCTTGCCTTATTGCGTCCGATTTTCGCTTGCCAGTAATCACGATTGGTTTTAGGTGTTCGCGCCCCTCTGCGGCAATCATGGCCATGCCAGAAACATCCATGCACGAAAATGACCTTGCGGCGGGACGGAAAAACCAGATCGGGTTTGCCGGGAAGCTCTTTTCGATGCAGCCGGTAGCGGTAGCCCATCGTATGGGTCAGACGCCGCACGGTCATTTCCGGCCGGGAGTTCTTCGAGTGGACCCGCGCCATAGTCTCGGATCGCTCCGCGGGCGAAAGATTGTCCACGTACTCCGCCTCCTTTACCGCTTGTGAGAATGGCTGGGTTAAATAACTCATGCCGCACACCGCATGTGGCTGCTTCGTTGAAGCAAAATCGGCTCAAAAATATGCTCTGCCAGATACCGCACCACAGGGACGGCAACGCCGTCGCCCGTCAGGTGATACGCTTCATTATAATTCGCGGGTAGGGCATATTCGTCTGGAAGCCCCATCAGGCGGGCTGTTTCCCGGCTTGAAATCAACCGCGATTTTACAGATTTTCCATCAACCATGATAATGAGCTGCCGGCTGGAACCGCCTGCGGGGGTTCGTAAGCATCCGGCAACATCATCAAACCTGATTTCAGCCCTTTGCACCTTGAAACCGTCCTCGTCAAAGCGCGTGCGTTTATAGACTGCCCCGGCCATCCTCCGCCCGGTGCGTTTTGCTTCAACTAACTTGGCAAGATTGACTTCGCTCATCATCGCAAGCAATTGCCTTGTTTCCGTTGCAGTATGCCAAGAGACACTTTCAGGCCTATCTTCGATAAGGTCTGTGAACCGGGTATTGCGTTTGGCGGTTACAGGCAAGCGCCACCAAATCCAGTTATTCAGGGCTTTCGGCGGCAGTTTTTCATGTGCGGTTTTAAGTGCGTTCGTGTGCCATAAGGGCGATGGGCCCGCCTCAATCAGTTCCTGTGGAATTTCGACATCATTGCGGATGGCCAAGATAAACAGCCGCGGGCGGGATTGGGGCAGGAATAGCGCCGCATCAATGATGACGGCGCCATAGCGGTATCCAGCGAGCGTAAGTGCGGAACAAATGGCTGCGAAGTCCTTGCCACCATGTGAGGTAAGCGTGCCGCAGACATTTTCGATGGCGATAATCCGGGGAGCGCGCCCCTCATTGCCAAGCGCCTGCATGAGTTCCCAGAACGGCCAGAACATTCCCGACCGGCCGCCTTTTAATCCGGCGCCACCACCAGCCAGTGATAGGTCCTGACAGGGAAATGACGCCCATGCGAGGTCGCTCTGGCCAGGTAGTTGACGCGATTCCAGGTGCCGTATATCCGTTGTCAGGAGAGCGCCATCACCCCAGTACTGTTGATATATACGGCTTTTTTTATGGTCAAAATCGTTGGCGAACAGGCATTGCCAATCAGGCCCAAGCCCCATTCGCGCCATTCCGCCGCCGGCAAAAAATTCATAGAAATTAAACATGGTCACATGAATGGCACGGTGTCTGTTTAGCGTCAATCATTAATGTACCCATTATGTTCTATTCCGTCATGACGGCTTTTATCGCCATTTTTTCAATAGATACCATGATTCGGTATTTCAAATATTTCTCACCCCTTCTCCCAGCGCCCCGCCGCCGTATCGTCGCTGTCGCGCGCCTCCACCCAGCTTTCCGCCGCGCCATCACTTTCCAGTTTCCAGAACGGGGCTTTGGTTTTCAGCCAGTCGACCAGAAATTCCGCCGCCTCGAACGCCGCCTGCCTATGCGCCGAGGCCGTCACCACCGCCATGATCTGCTCGCCGGGCATCAGCCGCCCGTAACGGTGAATGATCAGCGAAGCGCTCAGCGGCCAGCGGGCGCAGGCGTCCCGCTCGATCGCCGCCAATTGTTTTTCGGTCATGCCGGGATAATGCTCCAGCGTCATGGCGGCGACCTTTGCGCCATCGGAAACATCGCGCACCAGACCGGTAAAACTCACGACGCCGCCAATATCGGTGCGGCCCCTGGTCAGTTCGGCGATTTCCGCCGCCAGATCAAAATCCTGCTGCTGAACCTTTATCATCTCGGCCTCCGGTCACTGGCGGGAAAAAGGCGATTTCATCGCCCGGTTTGATAGCCACGTCAAAACCCGCATGTTCCTGATTGACCGCCACCCGCACGGCTTTCAGATCGGCAAACGCGGCGGCATAGCCCGGCCCGCGCGCGCACAGCCAGCCGATCAACGCCGATACAGTGTTCACCCCGGCGGGCGGCGAAACCG
Organism: Alphaproteobacteria bacterium; assembly: GCA_023252275.1. Lineage (GTDB taxonomy): Bacteria > Pseudomonadota > Alphaproteobacteria > UBA11222 > UBA11222 > UBA11222. The sequence goes on along the minus strand of JAHHGO010000027.1, from coordinate 4,287 downwards.
TTTCTTCCGCAATACCGGTGCGGGTTCTGACCCATGCGAAATACAGCAGCTTCATTCGGCGGGCTTCCTGTCCGTATCGCTGGCATGGCGCAGCCCGGCGCGCAGATAATCATAGCCGGTGTAAAGCGTCAGGATGGCCGCGATCCACAGGCCGGCGATGCCGATCTCATGATTAAACGGAACAGCCCTGTCGCCCGCATCGCCCGCCAGCAAAAAACCGAGCGCCAGCATCTGCCCCGCGGTTTTCCATTTTGCCAGCCTTGAAACCGGAACGCTGACCTTCAGCCCCGCCAGAAATTCGCGCAGGCCCGACACCAGAAATTCCCTGCACAGAATGATCACCGCCGGCAATACGGTCAGCCCGTCAATGCGCCTGGAATAGACCAGCATGACAATGGCCGCGCCGACCAGCAGCTTGTCGGCAATCGGGTCGAGCATGGCGCCCAGGACCGATTGCTGCTGCATGGATCGCGCCAGGTAGCCGTCAAAAAAATCGGTGACGCCAGCGGTAACAAAAATCCCCAGCGCCAGCCAGTCGGCAAAATTCCCCGGAAAATAAAATGTCACCACCAGAACGGGAATCAATGCAATCCGCCCATAGGTCAGTATATTGGGCAGGTTGCGCGGCATGGGACGAATCCTGAAGGTTTCAGTTGCCCGCATCATACACAAGGCCAGCGGTTCAGACTATCCATCATGAAAATGCGCGTAAATCTGTTTGGCCATGGCGGTGCTGATGCCGGCCACCGCTTCCAGATCGCTGAGCCCGGCCCGGGACACGGCGCGCGCCGAGCCGAAATGATTGAGCAAGGCACGTTTGCGGCGCGGGCCAATGCCGGCCATTTCATCCAGCGGCGAGGCGGTGGCGGCGTTGGCGCGGCGGGTGCGATGCGCGCCAATGGCGAAGCGATGCGCCTCGTCGCGCAGCCGCTGCAGAAAAAACAGCACCGGATCGCGCGGCTCCAGACTGTGCACAGGCCTGCCCGGCATGTGAAACAGTTCGCGCCCGGCATTGCGGTCCGGGCCCTTGGAAATCGCCACCAGCGGTACGGTGGTAATGTCCAGTTCCCTGAGCACTTCCACGGCGATAGAAAGCTGTCCCGCGCCGCCATCAATCAGCAGCAGATCCGGCCAGTGGCCATTCTCCTCACGCGGGCCTTCGCGCAGCAGCCGCTGAAAGCGCCGTTGCAGCACTTCGCGCAACATCGCGTAATCATCCCCCGGCGTCAGCTCCTGGCTGCGAATATTGAATTTCCGGTATTGGCCTTTCTCAAACCCCAGCGGCCCAGCCACAATCATCGCGCCAACGGCGTTGGAGCCCTGAATGTGGCTGTTGTCATAGACCTCGATGCGGCGCGGCGCGGCGGGCAGACTGAATGCCTCCGCCACCCCCTGTAACAGCCTGTCCTGCGATGCGGTTTCGGCCAGCCTGCGGTGCAGCGCCTCGCTGGCGTTGGTATGCGCGTGCTGCACCATTTCAAATTTTTCGCCGCGTTTGGGAACCGCAAGTTCAACCCGGTGATCGGACCGCAGGCTCAACGCCTCGCTGATCAGCCCCATGCCCTCGACGGCATGCGACAGCAGAACCAGTTTCGGCGCGGGCTTGTTGTCATAAAACTGCACAAGGAACGGGCCCAATATTTCCTCGGCGCTGAGCGATTTATCGGCGCGCGGAAAATAGGCGCGATTGCCCCAGTTCTGCCCGGCGCGGAAAAAGAACACTTGAATGCAGGTCATTCCGCCTTCCTGATAGGCTGCAAACACATCCGCCTCCAGCAGGCCCTGCGGATTGATGCCCTGATGCGCCTGCACGGCGCTCATGGCGCGGATGCGGTCGCGGAAGGTGGCGGCGCGTTCAAAATCCATCGCCTCCGACGCCTGTTCCATGGCGGCGGTCAGTCCTGCGCGCACCTCGCCGCCGCCACCGGCCAGAAAATCCCGCGCCTGCGCCACCAATGCGGCATAGGCCGGGGCGTCAATATAGCCGGCGCAGGGCGCGCTACAGCGTTTGATCTGGTGCATCAGGCAGGGACGGGTGCGGTTTTCAAACACCGCATCGGTGCAGGAACGCAGCAGAAACGCCTTCTGCATGGTGTTAAGCGTGCGGTTGACCGCGCCCGCATTGGCGAATGGCCCGAAATATTCGCCGGTGCGGCTGCGCGCCCCGCGATGCTTGTCGAGCTGCGGAAAGTCATGCCCGCCGGTGATCAGAATATAGGGAAAGCTTTTATCGTCGCGCAGCAGCACATTGTAATAGGGCTTCAGCCGCTTGATCAGATTGGCTTCCAGCAGCAGCGCCTCGGTTTCGGTTTCGGTGGTGATAAATTCCATCGAAGCGGTGGCCTGGATCATGCGGCCGATGCGCACGGTCTGCCCGGTCAGCTTGGCATAGCTTGAAACGCGATTTTTCAGGCTGCGCGCCTTGCCGACATACAGCACGTCGCCCTTGATCCCCAGCATGCGATAGACGCCCGGTTTGTGCGGCAATTGCCGCAAATAGGAACGGATCACCTCGGGGCCGGTTTTCGGGCTGGCGGATGGGGAATGGGTGGCCGAATTTTCCTGCATTGGCTGTGCTTTGAAAATCATCAGGTGGTTTAATTTCAATCCACGATAGCTGTGGATAAACATGTTAGGAAACATTTGATTCAGGCATGAGTCGCGCGGAAATCCTAATACTTTCCTATTTTGCCCATTTTTTAACCATAACCGTAAATCATTGATATAATTGAACTATATAATCCGGAGCCGGACAAGTTTCATGGAAACGCCGTATTATCGTCATAAAAATGCAGTAAATGTCATGTTTGTTCCATCTGTGAACAAACTAATTTGCGCCGCCATCGCCAGAACAGGATCAAAGTCAATATCGAAGCTGGCGTCTAGTTAATTTATTCTATTTTCTGTCTGCCGCGTTCAATCTCAACCCCCACACTGGAAGCTTCGGCAATTACCGTGAGCTTTTCCACCCGGATGCGCGCCACTACAACGCGAGCGTCTTCCAGACAGCGCCCGGCAATGCGCTCGGCCATGGTTTCGGCCAGATTGATATGCCCGGCCTCGATCAGGCATTTCACCTTTTCGACAATATCCTCATAGCACACCACATTGGCCAGATCATCGCCGGCATCGGGGCCATTTTCCTGCACCGTCAGGTCGATATTGATGCGCACCCGCTGGCGGCGGCCTTTTTCGTGGCGGTGCACGCCGATATGCGCATCCAGCAGCAGATCGCGGATAAATACATGCCGCACGGCCATCGAAGCGTCGGCCAGTTTCTCGCCACGCTCACGCGAGGGGGCAGGCAGGCGCACCACCCGGCCCGCGCCATCGTCCACAGGATCAATCTGCGTCATTGCCGTTAATCCTCCATGCCCGCAATATCGGGCGTTTCCCATGCCAGATGCTGTCCGCCATCCAGCGCAATCATCTGCCCTGTCATCGAGGGCGCATTCAGAATAAACTGCACCGCCCCGGCGATCTCCTCCAGCCCGGCGCCGCGGCCCAGAATGGTCGATCCGGCCTGATGCGCGAACAGCGCCGCGTCCTGGGTGTCATTCGGCAGGGTTGGCCCGGGGCCGATGGCGTTAACCCGGATGGCGGGCGCCAGCGCCATGGCCATGGTCCGCGTCAGCGTCCATAACGCGCTTTTACTGAGTGTATAGGAAATATAGCGCGGTGTCAGCCGCCATACGCGCTGATCGAGAATATTGATCACATTGCCCTGCGTCCCCTTGGGCAATTGCCGGGCGAACGCCTGGGTCAGCAGCGCCGGGGCCAGCAGATTGACCTGCATGGTGCGGTTCCAGCTTTCGCGGGTGAAATCATCCATCCGGTCATTTTCAAACACCGAGGCGTTGTTGACGAGACAGCTAAGCGGACCCAGCGCCTCCGCCGCCATCGGGATCAGCGCGTCGAGCGCATGGGCGTCGGCCAGGTCCGCCCGGATGGCGGCCGCCTCGCCGCCCGCCTCCCTTATATCGGCCACGGTCGCCGCCGCGTCCCTTTCGGAATCTCCATAATGCACCGCCACGCGCCAGCCGGCGCCCGCCAGCCCCAGCGCGATTGCCCGCCCGATGCGGCGGGACGCACCGGTGACCAGCGCGGATTTAGGATGGGAATTAGCCATTATCTAATTCAAAACCCACAATTTGCACCCTCTTGATATAAAGACAGAATATAAGCAAGTATCGATCTGGTTAGGGATTGCTGATGTTTAGGTGAGCCTCATGTCTGCCACTAATTTTAAGACTGAGAATAATACTTATAGGAAGCTGCTGGGAAACG
>JAHHGO010000279.1 GCA_023252275.1 Alphaproteobacteria bacterium | reverse complement strand
TCGCCTGCCAGTGCCTGCTTGCCGCAGCCGCCCAGAACATCAAGAAAATCGCCCTGGCAATGACGCCAAAGCCGCTTCCACAGGCGGCATAGGCCGGCGGCCCCAACTTAACCCGTTCCACAAAACCCAAAACATACTCCCAAAACAAAACCCCGCCGAAAATCAACGGGGTTTGTCAGCAGTCTGAGGCGGAAATTTCTTTCCGCCCTTGCCGATTTTTCCTTTTGAAATCTTACGAAACCCCGAACTTCAGCAGCTTGATCGCTTCGAAATTCTGCACGCCGCCGCCCACGCGCTTGGTGGTGTAAAACAGCACATAGGGTTTGGACGTATACGGATCACGCAGCACCCGGATGCCCAGACGGTCGACAATCAGATAGCCGCGCTTGAAATCGCCAAACGCGATGCTGAAACTGTTGGCCGCAATATTCGGCATATCCTCGGATTCCGTCACAGGATAGCCCAGCAGCAGCGATGGCTGCCCGGCCTGCACCGACGGCTGCCACAGATACATGCCATTGGCGTCCTTGAATTTGCGGATATCCGCCTGCACATTGCGGTTCAGCACCCAATTGGCGTTGGCCCGGTAGCCCTGCTTCAGCGAATAGATCAGATTGACCAGAATATCACTGGGATTGCTGGCGGCGAACGCCGCCGACACGCCGGTCGCCAGATAACCCATATTGCCCCAGGTCCAGGACGCATTCGCCACATTGGTGTAGGCCAGAAAGCCCTTGGGCTTGTTCACCCCGTCACCGCTGACAAAGGCCAGGCTCTCCTGCTCGGCAAAAATGATCTGCACCTCATCGGCCAGCCAGGCTTCGGTGTCCACCGCCGCATCATCCAGAATGGTTTGTGTCGCCGACGGCATGGCGTAAATTTCCATCGCCGGAAAACTCAGCTCCACCAGTGTCGGTGTAGTGGTTTGCGGGCGCGCCGCCGTTTCGCCCACCCAGCCGGTGCTGGCGCTGGTTGTGGCAAACGGCTTCTTGTAAATATTGCCGCTGATTTTCTGGACACTCGAAATCGAACGGATGGGCGAGGCCACCGACAGCAGCCGGTCGATCTGGCGCTCGGTTTCCGGCGGCACCAGAAAACCGCCATCGGCGCTGACGCCCGCCGACAGCGCCTTGCTTTCCAGTTCCAGCAGTCCCTGCTCAACGCCCTTGCGCATATACAGATCAAAACCGGCCCTGTGCTCCCGGGCATACGGGCTGCGCGGCGCATCGCCGGACGCAAAATCCGGACGCGCATTTGACAGCATCAATTCATCCATACGCTGCTTGTGCTCATCCAGCGCGCTATTGATGCGGTTGAGTTTTTCCTCGGTCAGCACATCGGCGCCAAAGCGCTTTTCAATTTCGCGCAGCCACTGATCATTGATGTTTTTGAAGGCTTCAAAGGTGCGCTGGAAACCGCCGAACTCGGCCTTTACTTCATGTGTCACGCTGGTTTCATTGCTGTTCTGATTCATGTCATTCCTCATGGTTGCATGGCGTTTGCCGCCTGCCGGATGGCAAGCGCAAGTTCAATTAATTCCTGATCAGCATCCCGCTGATTTTCCGTTGGCTGAAACCCGTGCGCGGCAATGCGCCGGGCCTGCTTGCGGCTGAAACCCCCTGCATCCCGCAGGAAATTTTCAAAATCGCGCAAAGTCGCAATCTGTTTGACGCTGCCCACACGCGCCGCGTCATTCATGGGAAAGGTCACGATTGAAATTTCCCACAAATCAATTTCCAGCAGGCTGCGGATGCCGGTTTGCGCATCCGTCTGTGCGCGCAGCGTTCTAAATCCGATCGACAGGCCGTCAATGGCGCCCGCGCCTTGCTCCCATCCCCAATCTCGATATGAGGGGTATCGATGAAGGTCAACGCACCAATCTGAACGTGAGCTCCAAGCCGGATGG
>JAHHGO010000278.1 GCA_023252275.1 Alphaproteobacteria bacterium | reverse complement strand
CAGCCGAAAGCATTTCCAGAAAGGCTTCTATCTGCGGATTGCGCGAAAGGCTGGTCATGCGCTAGATCCCGGCAAGTAAGGCGGCCTCCAGCGCCAGCGCACTGGCTTCATCCCGTAAACCGGCAGCATTCAGCGCCCGGACAATCATGCCCAGCAGCAACGGATCCCGCAAACCGGCGGCATTTTCTCCAAGGCAGGCCAGCGACAGCAGCACGGTCTGGCCCACCCGTCCGCTCTGGCTTGCCTCCATCAGCAGATGCAGCAGCGCCGCGGGCGGCATTGCGGCTGCTTCGGCTTTGTCCTGTCCGGCAATCATGCCGATCCATTCCGATTCAGGTGTCGCCAGATCCAGCGCCGACATTAGCGGCAACAGCAGCGGTGCTTTTTTCTGCCTATCCTCCGGCGATAATTGCGCCAGCCATGCGGATATTTCTCCGGGATTATCCGGCATCACGGCCACCGGCTGCGCCAGCCGCAACAGCGGCCAAAGATTATTGGCGGCACTGGCGGCCACCGGATTATTTCCCGACAGGCTGAGGGCGCGGGCCATTTCATACCAGCGGCTGGCGGCGCCCGGATCGCCTGCCGCCAGCAAAGCGCGCCCGGCATCCGCGGCGATGCCGATCATTTCCGGCGCGGGAATCATATCGCGCACCGGCACCAGATTGACACGCGACACGGTTGCAAAGCTGTTGCTGGCGCGGGCAAGCCGCCAGGCGGCCGACAGCGCCAGGCTGAGGCTGGCGGGGGAATCCTGCCCGCGCACGGATTGAAACATCAGCGCATTGGCCTCGGCGGCGGGCAGCTTCTTGACCAGTTCGGGCGCACGTCCGCGATCTTCAACAGAGAAGGGCATTTCCGCATAAAGCAGCGCCACTTCCTCGGCGCTAAGCGCCCCCAGCGCTTCGGCGCGTTCGGCGGCTGTCAGACGCTGCGGCACCGGCGCGCCCGGCATTTCGGCCATTAATTTCAGGATTCCGGCGGATGCGTTGCCGTCAATTTTTGCCGGCAGCGGCAACGAGGCGAAACGGATCATGGCCAATTGTATAATATCCAGGCGGGGCAGGGCTTGCGGCAGCTTGCCGGATTTGGCCATCAGCGCATTCAACAGATTCTGATAGCCGCTATCATCCGGGTCCTGTTCGGCCACCAGAGAGGCGGTCAGTTGCGCCCCGGCCTCATTGCCATTCTGGACATGGCAGAAGCCGGAAAGTTTCAGCCAGAAGATCGCCTCACTGCTTTTCACCTGGGCCATGGCCAGATCGCAGGCGGTTTTAAACTCGCCGGTCGCCAGCGCGATCTGGGCGCGCGCCTGCAGCAGGGCGTCATCCTTGCTGGCCCCGCCGGTTAGCGCCGCCAATTGTCCGGCTGAGGCGAACTGCCCGGCTTCAATCAGTTTTCCAAGCCGCAATCCGATCAGGGAAACAGGGCCGCTTTCGCCCTCGGGCGGGGTGGCGGCGCTCAACAATAGACGCCGGGTCAGTTTTTGCAGTGTGGGAGAGGCGGTCGAAGCCGGTATTTTTGGCAGCAGCGCCTCAACCAGCGCGCGGTCCGCACCGCGCCACATATCCGGGCCAAATCCGCCATTTTCAGGCCCGAGAATGCCTGCTTCGGCAAAATCCAGATCGCCAAGCCGGCCGCTGCTGACCCCGCCATCGAGCGGCGCACCCGGACTTTCCGGTTCAACAGACGCTGTTATGTACTTATGCTTAATAGCCGCAAACACAATCAAAGGAGCCATGTTGTGCAGAGCAAAACCTGTTAGCAGAAGTGCCAAAACAAAGATCGCAAATTGATCCTTATCATCACCACTATTCATGTGCAGCACCGTATTGCAAATCCATTGAGTCAAACAGCTGAGCATCGCACTCAGTCCCTGACTGAATCTCGATCCACTCTCGTTCAGCTTTCAAATTTTCG